>SEBM01000302.1 GCA_004296145.1 Flavobacterium sp. | reverse complement strand
CATCCTGGTCATAGGCGGTTTTTACCTGGCTTATGAAGGAGCTGAAAAAATAAGCGAAAACAACGAATACAAACAGCAATTATTTAAGAATGTCAAATCATCTGATATAACACAAAAAGAGATTCTAAATCTTAGTTATAAAAAGGCTCCGCTTACAAATTATTTTCTGAAATATAATAATATCAGTTCCAATTCAAATGAGAAGGAGGAAACAAAAAAAAGTAAAAATCATGTTTTCATTAAAATAACTCCGGGAATTAGTACTGTTTCTTCAAAAATGAAAAACGATGTTGCCTCAGAATTCAATACAAAACTCGATAATAAAATTGTGTTCAGATTTGGAGCAGAGGTTGAATATGTACTTCCTACTAATAAAAACAAATGGAGTGTATTTATAAATCCAACCTATCAAAAATATGAAAACGAAAGAAGTTACAATGTTCAAGGTAATTTAACTTCAAATCCGGTTATACCATATAAAATGGAAATAAATTACACTTCTGTACAATTACCAATTGGTGTGAGACATTATATGTTCTTAAATTCAAATTCAAAAATATTCATCAACGCATCATATTCATTTGATATCAGTACTAAAACAGATATCACTTACACCAATATGTCAAACAACAGTCAGGTAAATTTTAACGGCAGCTCGTCAAATAATATCGCTTTTGGTCTGGGTTATAATTTTAAAAATAAATTTACAGCTGAAGCAAGATTAAACACAACAAAAGAATTGGTAAATTACACTTACTATTCTGCAAAATACAGTGCAATAGACTTTATTTTTGGTTATACCATTTTTTAATAAAACGTGCACTAAATACAAAATAACGAAGACAAATAAAGTTAATTGTCTTCGTTATTTTAATGATAATTATTCCACAATCAGCAAATTACTTTGTTAATTAATTTATCAAAATAGTATCTTTACAAAATGGTATTAGTAACAGGAGGAACAGGTTTAGTCGGTGCGCATTTATTGCTTCATTTAATTGAAAATGGAGAAAATGTCCGGGCTATTTACCGAAACCAAACTAATATCCAAAAGGCAAAATCTGTTTTTGAATTATATAAAAAACAAGATTTATTTGAAAAAATAGAATGGCTTGAAGCCGATATTCTTGACGTACCTTCTTTAGAAATCGCATTCCTGGACATCGACTACGTTTATCATTGCGCTGCCTTTATTTCTCTTGATCCTAAAGATGAAGATTTACTTAGAAAAACAAATATCGAAGGAACAGCCAATATGGTCAATTTTTCTATTGCGAAAAAAATCAGAAAATTTTGTTTTGTAAGTTCGATTGCTGCTCTGGGAGACTTAGCCGCACATGAAACGATTATTACCGAAGAAACCGAATGGAATCCAGAGAAACCACATAGCGATTATGCCATATCAAAATACGGTGCAGAAATGGAAGTCTGGAGAGCCTTGCAAGAAGGTTTGGATGTAATCATTGTAAATCCGGGTGTTATTTTAGGACCAATTCCGAAAAGCAAAACCTGCGAACAGGGAAGTGCTGAGTTTTATGTAAGAGTTGCCAACGGACTGTCGTTTTATACTTTGGGAAGTACTGGATTTATAACCGTAAATGATGTTGTAAGAATTGTTTTTGAATTAATGAAAAGCGATATCAAAAATGAACGTTTTACACTCATTGCAGAAAATATAGTTTTTCGTGATATTTTCAACACCATCGCCGATGCATTAAAAGTAAAAAGACCTTCTATTCATGCCGCACCATTTCTGGTAAATCTTGGCTGGATCGCAGACGGAATATTTTCTACTTTATTTTTCCAGAAAAGAAGAATCACAAAAGCCACTGCAAAAGCTTCTTATTCAAAAAGTTTGTATTCTAATGAAAAAATAAAAACCGCTCTTGGAACGGTTTTTCAGGATGTACATCAATATATAAATGATGTAGCTAAACTATAAGTTTATTAGTGTGTTTGAATTCTTTCTCTTGCCTGTATTGCTCTTCTTATAGAATCCATATTTACTTTTTTGACTGGTGCAGGTATTGTTCCATCAAGTTTTGGAGCAGGTCCAGATCCTTTGTTTTTATCTTTTTTCTTTGCTTTTGCTGCTTTTTTCTCTTCGATTTTAACTAATGAATCTGCTGTTTTTTGATTTTTTTCTAATCGTTTACCAATTTCATCAAACATATCTTTATAAGTATCATAATCTGACGCATAGTAAATATTGCTTTGCGCAAACTGCAGGCTGTCTACTTTGTATTTTTGCAAAACAAATTTTTTCTGACTGGTATCCATAGAATCTACCGACAATGGATTTTGATATTTTATGGCATCCAGAATAGATAGATCATACATAATATCAATCATTTTTTCTTTCTCAATAAGTCGTTTTGGTTCTTTTACCAAATCTTTTTTACAACTTACAGAAAGAAACAAAACCAACATTATTAATAGAAAATTCTTCATCTGTCTTTTATTATCTGTCAAACAATAATCTTTTTCCGTTACGGATATCTTTTACTTTAAAATTGTTGTAAACCAATTCTCCGTTTACAAAAGTGTGTGTGATTCTCGATCTGAAAGCATAACCTTCAAAGGGAGACCAGCCACATTTTGATAAAATATTATCTGCATTCACACTCCATGGCAAACTCGGATTTACAATAACCAAATCGGCAAAATAACCTTCTCTGATAAATCCTCTTTTTTCGATTTTGAAAAGTTTCGCCGGATTATGGCACATTTTTTCTACGATTTTTTCAATAGAAATTTTCCCCTGATGATGTGCTTCAAACATGGCAACAACCGCATGCTGAACCAACGGCCCACCGGAAGGTGCATTTAGATACGATTGTTTTTTCTCTTCTTTGGTATGAGGAGCGTGATCGGTAGCAATTACATCAATACGGCCATCGTTCAGTGCTTCCCAAAGTGCTTTTCTGTCTGCAGCAGTTTTTACAGCAGGATTCCATTTTATAAAATTGCCTTTTGTTTTATAATCTTCATCGGTAAACCAAAGATGATGTACACAAACCTCAGCAGTAATTTTTTTCTCTTCTAATGGAATTTTGTTCGTAAACAATTCCATTTCTTTTGCAGTCGAAAGGTGAAAAATATGCAGACGTGCACCTGTTTTTTTTGCTAAAGCAACTGCCTTTGAAGACGAAATATAACATGCCTCAGCACTTCTGATTAAGTGATGCGCCGTTACTGGAACGTCATCTCCATATTGTTCTTTAAAAGCGGCAAGATTATTTTTAATGGTAGTTTCATCTTCACAATGTACCGCAATTAACATTGGTGTACTTGAGAATATTTTTTCTAAAGTTGCTTCGTTATCAACTAACATATTTCCGGTTGATGAACCTAAAAATATTTTGATTCCGGCAACGTTTTTTGGATTTGTTTTTAAAACTTCTTCCAGATTATCATTGGTTGCGCCCATCATAAACGAATAATTCGCGAATGATTTCTGAGCAGCAATTTGATATTTATCTTCTAAAATTTCCTGCGTTACCGCATTCGGAACTGTATTTGGCTGCTCGATAAAAGAAGTAATTCCGCCGGCAACCGCAGCTCTTGATTCAGATTCTATATCTCCTTTATGCGTTAATCCCGGTTCTCTAAAATGTACCTGGTCATCAATCGCGCCCGGCATCAGATAATTTCCTTCGGCATCAATAACAATACAATCAGATGTTTTGAGGCTTATACTGTCTGCAACTTCTATAATTAAGTCGTTTTCAATCAGCACATCTCCTTCAAAAATTGATCCTTCGTTTACAATTTTAGCATTCTTTATTAATATCCTGTTCATCACCGTGGCTTTATAATGTATTGAATAGTTTTTTTAATCGAAGTGAAATCACACCAAGAATAGCTTCTTTGATAATGGCGTTGCTCATTTTAGAAACTCCTTTAGTGCGATCGGTAAAAATAATCGGAACTTCTTTGATTTCAAATTTACCACAATAAGTTCTATATTTCATTTCAATTTGAAAAGCATAACCAACAAATTTGATTTTATTAAGATTAATTTTCTCCAGAACTTGTCTTTTGTAGCAAACAAAACCTGCCGTTGCATCGTGAATTTTCATTCCGGTTATAAATTTTACATATACCGAAGCAAAGTAAGACATTAAAACCCTGCTCAAAGGCCAGTTTACTACATTTACCCCTGTTACATAACGAGATCCAATAGCTAAATCTGCGCCTCCAAAATGACAGGCATCATATAATTTTTCTAAATCGTTCGGATTATGCGAAAAATCGGCATCCATTTCGAAAATAAAATCATAATTACGTTCCAATGCCCATTTAAAACCATGAACATAAGCGGTTCCTAAACCAGATTTTTTGGCTCTTTTTTCTAAAAATAATCTTTCGGGAAATTCTTCCTGTAAAGCAATCACCTTATTTGCAGTAAAATCCGGTGAATTATCATCAATAATTAAAAGATGAAAAGGTTTATGTTGAGAAAGTACGGCTCTTACTATACTTTCTATGTTTTCAATTTCGTTATAAGTGGGAATTATGACAATCGAATCATTCATTTTTCTGGGTAATTTCACCGCAAAAGTAAACTTTTTATAGCATTTGACTCATAATAAATCTATAATAAAAGTATTGATACAAAAAATTACTAATTTTGTAACGCTATGATTGAACAACTTAATCCAAGAATTCTCGAAAACAGAGATTGGGCTACATTTTTATTTGTGTTAGCCTTTGCTCTTATTGCCATTACTAAATCTGCTTATGAAACCAGATTTAACGAATTTAGCAAACTTATCATTTCAGATAAATATGCTAAAATTTATCGCGATACCAGTAATCTGAAAGGAAGTTTTATTGTAGGATTGTTTTTTGTGCAAATAATCTCTTTTTCATTTTTCATTCTGCTTACCATGCATATTTTTGGATATGCATCAAAAACAGACTGGGTTTTGTTTATTCAGATTGCTACTTTTTTGCTTTATTTTATTCTGGCAAAATATTTAATCGAAAAAATCGTTGCTACTTCGTTCAATATAGAAGAATTTATTGACACACTTAACCTTCAGAAGGCGACTTACAGAACATATATTGGTGTGTTAATCCTGCCATTTAATGCTATTTTGTTCTATTATAACAATATTCCGAAAAGCGTACCGCTAGCAATCATCGGGGTTTCACTATGTATAAGTCTATTCTCATACTTTATTTCGATTAAAACACATCAAAATATAATATTTTATATAAAT
>SEBM01000999.1 GCA_004296145.1 Flavobacterium sp. | reverse complement strand
AGACTTTTTTTTAAAGGTGAACAATTTGTTACCCAATTTAATATCTCCGCTGCGCAGGTGGTTGTAAACAATCTGTTTGTTATACAACTGTGTCGTCCCCAGGCCCAACGCATTAAAATAATTGAAAGAAGTAATCAGAAAGTTGGTATTGTCCAAGAATTTCTTGATGAGCATATCATCCGCCGGTGGCTCAAAACCAAATGCATTTTTCTTCGGAAAGTGATATAGCCCAGGGCCAACTCTTTTCAAAGTCCCCTCACCTGTAAGTTCCGAAAGATGCCTGTCTATTGATTTTGACCACTTTTGCAGTTCATCCCTTTTGTATATCACCCCTTTTTTAAGATGACTCTTTAATTCCTCTAATTTTGGCATAACAAATCCTTTCGGTTACAAATATACGGATTATTGAAATAATTTGCATGATTTTTGACTAAATTTCATTCAATAATCAGCTCTAAAAAAATCAAATTGAAAAGAGCTTTTGCTTCTACTATCTTTTTACATGCATCTAAATATAAGCACATATTCAAGTTGAAAAATTTTACATCTCTATATTTCCAGTTTGAGTTCGTCATGGAAGGGCTATTGATAAATCTGTTTTTATGCACAATTTGTGTTCGAGCCGCTCTTTTTATCCATGAACTTTTAAAAGAACTGTCAGGTAAATATAATAAGGGCATTGCCCAAGTAGTCTTGCGATGGTTCATTCTAAAGAGAGGTCAGTGCTATTCAAAAATCAGTAAATAAAAGATTAAGGAAATTTTAACCTATTTGACTTCGAACTATCCACCGATGATATGGTAGCCATCAAATCATTAGATATAGGACTTATTCAAAAAACATACGTATTGCCACATAGATAAATTTATGCATATCTGGCTATAGAATTCGCAACTGTTCGTCTAGAAATTACAGGCGTTGGTCTAGTGGTTCCCTACGCTGGTATATTACGGGATTTTTGCCTGAAACGTTTGATGGACAGCTGCGTCTTAATAACAAACAATAGCAAAAACCTAAAATATAAACGATATGAAAACTTTAGCAAAAACAATATTCGCAGCAGCATTAACAGCA
>SEBM01000998.1 GCA_004296145.1 Flavobacterium sp. | reverse complement strand
TTTCTACACACATTAGATTTTGACACTCCAAAAAATCACCGCCAAATCGACTCTTAATGATTTTTTAATATCAAAAAACAGATATTATTTTTAAACTCATGAAAAACAATACTTTATAAAATTACCTCAAAAAACAGCTTACATTTACTTTACATACGGGATACATTATTGTAAAATATCTTTTTTATGTAATAAAGTATAAAACATAATAATCGAAACAAAATTATTACTGTCTAATGCTGGTAATGGTTGAGAAAAACCAAGGCAAACCAATACAATTCGTGGCTTTTTACAGAGTTCTTTTTAAGGTATTGCAGTGTTTTAGAAATCTGATTGGCAACCGCACTCTGAGACATTCCCATTTCTGTGGCAATCTCTTTATAGCTCATTTCATCAAATTTGTGAAGTGTGAAAATCTTTCTTCTTTTTTCCGGAATTTGCTGTAGTAAATGCTCTATTTTTTCAAGTTTCAAAGAAATATTGGCTTCTGTTTCTTCTGTACTGTCCAGTTCCTTAACCAATTGCATATATTCTATAGAGAGAATCTTATTCTGCTTTTTGTACCATTTTGATATTTCCTGTTTACTGCTTTTAAACAAAATAGAATCTAAGGCAACATCAGGGTCAATTTTCGTGCGGTATTTCCAGAGATGTATGAATACATTTTGAGTAATATCTTCTGCATCTGCCGGCTGAGCATACTTTTTTACAAAACAAAATACTTTAAAATGATAGAGTTCGTAGATTTCTTTAAAACAAGAATCATCTCCGTTCCGCAGTTTTGTGATCAAAATAGTGCTCATAATTTAATTTTAATTGGAAAAGAATCCTTACAAAATTACCTCAAAGCGCGTTTTATTATTTTGCCGTTTAGCTCATTTAATGATTTATTAATATTGGAAAGAAAACGATTTCAGAAGATTGAGATTTTATTGAATTGTACAAGGCATTACAGCATTCTCAGACACGTGTTTAAAAAAAAACTGTAGCCGTGTTTTAAAACAACGACCACAGTTCCAACTAACTATTCCAAAACAATAACTTTAATAAAGAGTGAATTAGACAACTTTATTT
>SEBM01000008.1 GCA_004296145.1 Flavobacterium sp. | reverse complement strand
GCCATGCAACCCAGTACGCCCACCAGCAGTCCGCGGTTTGCTCTTTTGAGTTTTTTAAATTCTGTCAGCCGCTTTCTAACGGTTTGTTCGGCTTTTTCACGAATAGAGCAGGTATTAATGAGAATGAGGTCGCTCATTTCAATATTCACCGTGGGCGAGAAACCATTGTCTTGAAGTATGGAGGCCACCACTTCGCTATCGGCAAAGTTCATTGCACACCCATAACTTTCAATGTAAAAACGCTTGCCCGCAGGCGCATCATTGGCCAGGCCCCTGAATGCTTCTCCCTGCCTTGCTTCATCATGCGTTTTATCGATCACCAATGCTTCCATTAAAAAAAATTGAAGTGCAAAGATAATTAATGAAAGGCACTCTGCCATCATGGCAGTAGGCTAAAACGGACGGATGATACGAAAGTGAAAATTGGTGTCTTCCTTTGAAATGCCGTAGGCAAACCAAACCGAAATTTTGTTGAAGGGACTCACAATTAGCCCGGGTCCGTAGCCAAGGTGAATTTTGTTGTCTTCGGGCCCGTCCGTCCAAACCCGGCCGGCATCGGCAAAAACAAACAGGCCAACCTTGCCGCTGTACCAGTAACTCTTCACCTTGCTGATCCAACGTAGTTCACTTTGGAAAAAGGCGGTGGATTCACCATAATATCGGCTTCTCTGAAAACCGCGGAGGGCCTCGCTGCCGCCGATACTGTTCATGCGGAAAAAATCGGGTTCTCCCGTTAATGAGGAACCGCCGACACGGAAATTCAATCCAAATTTTTTGATCAGTGGAACCAATAGTTGCAATTGTGATGAATAAGTGGCCGCAGTATGCCCATTGTGCAGTTGATGAAATGCATCAAAATTGGTTTGCCAGGCAATGCCTTTTTGAGGCAAAATTGAATCATCGATATTCTGGAGCACATATTCAAAATTCAACCCGGCATATTTTCTTGGTTGGTAAAAACTTTCCACTTCGTCTATGCGTTTCTGTGATACAAATCTGTCTTCATCTTTCTTGAGCGTGATCGTCTGAAAATAGGGGAGGATCGATACCCGGTGACGGTTGCGCGTTCGGTAAGACAATCCCGCAGACACCAGCGCTTCCTTTGATCGCAACCTATAATAATCCCGGTCTTTGGTTTCGAGAAGTGTTTCATTTCCGTAGCCAAAATAATTCATCGCAAAATTTGGCGTGGTATATAACGACTCAACATCAATAACCCATTTTCCTAATAACCCAGGGAAATGTGCTGCATAATTAAATTCTAAACCGCCGGTTGCGAAATAGTAAAAAGCATTTAAAATATGTCTTTGTGTATATGGATTTTGTTTGAAATTATTAACCGTATAATTTAAATTAACGCCCACTTTTACGCCATCATCAGGATTAAATCCAATATTCGGAAGACCGGAAATTACATTGTATTTTGGTCTTTCGTAATTATATAAATTGACATCATAATCGTCTGTTAACTGCGTTTGAGTTTTAGAATCTAAATTATAGGTGTTTTCTTTTGATTTAAAATCGTAGACAATAACTTTTTTTCCGTTTTCAATATTATAAGTGTCATTATTTTGACCACCAATCAGACGAATTTTAATTTTTGACTTTTCGTTTCCTTTTACTTCAAAAACATCATTATCATCTAAACCATAAATCCATAAATTTTGGGTTTTTGCATCCGTAACATTTTTTGTGTACACTAATTCATCGCCTTCTTTCTTCACTCTGAAAACCTGAATTTCAATACCTTTTCTAACATTATGGTTCAAAACAAACTTATCTTTTTTGTCTGTTCCGGCAATCATGATTGTCTTACTCAAAACATCAGAATAACGAATAGCATATTTCTGAAGTTCTCTTTTTCTGTTTTTTAATTTTCGAATAATTTCATCTACAGTTCCGTCCTGAACTTCTTTTGGAAGGTTTTTAAAAGCAGCTTCAATATCACTATCAGACAAATTTTCCTGAATAAACTTGGCTTGTTCCACCCAGTCTTTTTCGTCGGCCGTTTTTAGAAAAGCTAAATCCATAGGATAAGGTTCACGGCTAAGCCATTTTACATTTCCAATTTTATCCTTGAAAGTTCGCATATGACGCAATGCCGGAATATTCATTAAGATAGAAAGTAATGCTCCGTCATATTTTACAAAAGCCTGATCTCTGTCTCTCGGAATTGGTTTGTAAATTACTTTTCCGTCTTCTTTATATTCAGCCCAACGCCATTGATCGCTGTGTCTGTCCCAATCTCCAAGAAGAATGTCAAACAAACGTGCTTTTATATATTCTTTTTCATCAACGCTGTATTTTTCATCTTTATGAAGATTCAGCATCATATCATCAGTTCCGATTATATTTGTTGGATTTCCGAAATTTTTAGCATCAAGATGATTATCAGCAGGTCTTTCTTCCACCATATATAATTGATCTCCAAAACTGGCATTAAATTCTTTTAGACCATTTTGTCGTGGTATATAATATAAAACCGGATTGGTATGTCTTAAACCAATTTTATCAGACATGCTTCCAATCGCAAAAGAAGAATATGGATGCGAAGTCGTATAAAAATCAAATAAAAAATCTTCAGCATAAGTGTTTTCGAATTCATTAACAACATATTGATCCTTAAACGCAACGGATTGTAAAAATACTGTGGCACTTTTTTTCATGGCGCGCATTACATATTCACGGCCTTTAGTGTCAGACATTCTAAGAGAAACCGACTGATGGCCACCGCCTTCGCGAATCGGTTTTAATCCGCCCATTAAAGTGTCTATTGTAGCTGTTCTGGCATTTATAGGCAGGCTGTAATATTTTCTGTAATGTTGTCCGAACAGGAATTTATGAAAGATACTTTTATCTGTCATTTTTTTAGAATAGATAGAAGTCGTCACAGTTGACGGAAATTTATTCGGAATATCTTCGGCCCAGTTAATTTCTTTGGCCTTAATAATTTCTCTTTCAAAAAGAAGTTTTTCTTTGTTGTTTTCATTTCCGAAGAAAGAAACTTTGGCATCACCGCTTTTGTACAAAGTAAGTGTGCTGTAACCATTTCCTCCATAAGAGAAATCAAACGGATTAATAGCGCGCGCTGCTTCAGATTTGGATCCGGCGCCACTAATAATCTGCTGAATATTTTCTTTACTGATGAATTGCAAATTATGATCATGTCCCGAAACCACAATTACATTTTTCTGTTTTTGTAAAAGGGTTTTAATTCGTTTGGCATAAATTGTATATTGCTTGTTTTGAATATCCTGCGGACTTACACCAGATGTTTTTCGCAGTAAATTGATAAAAGATCCAATTATTGGCAATGGAATTTTTTTCTCTAAAGGAAACAATTGTTTTTCCATAGAAAATTGTCCTCCATGTGTCCCGTTGCTTAACAAAGGATGATGAATAGCCAAAACAACCGTTTTTTCCTGGTTTTTATTTAAGATATTTTCCAGCTCACCAAAAAAGTCTTCGCGTGTTTTAATTTCGCAGTTGTCATTAATAGTAGGATGATTGTCCCAATCTTCCAGAAACCATTCACTATCAATCGTTACCAGAGTTGCTGTGCTGTCAATTTTTACATCTTCAATCGGGCAGCTCTTTCTTGGTAAAAATGCTTTTTTATCATTAAGATATTTAGTAACAAAATCAGCCTGAAGTTCAAGACCTTTAATACCGTTATACCAATCATGATTTCCGGGAATAAATACTGTTTTTCCTTTAAATCCTTTTGTTAGTTTTAACTGATTTGTCAATTTTGTTTCGGCCAAAGCTTTATCGCCGGAATTTTTATCTACAGGAAAACCCTTCGGATAAATATTATCACCCAAAAATAAAAGAGTAGATTTTTTATTGGCTTTTTTTAATTTTTGGTGCAGCAATTCCAGTGTTTCCTGCGACTGTTTTTCGTCAGCATTTCCCGCATCTCCGACCAAAAACAGCGTATGAGCAATTTTAATAGTGTCTGTTGCGTTTTCATTTTCGTTGGCGCTAACATTTTTTCCGTATTGCGCTTTATGCGTGGCACAGGAAGAAAGTAATAGTATAAAAGTTATTACCAAAGAATTGGTTTTAATCTTAGTAATAAAATGATTATCCAAAAACAATTTCATAATTTAGTGGTATAAAAATATTCTTTATGAATCTAATAGAACAATCCGAAGATTTCGTCAGTAATTTACTCAAAGATAAACTTTCTAATTTATATTCTTACCATAATATTAACCATACTTTTAATGTAGTTGATGCTGTTAAAAAGCTGTGCAAGAAAGAAAACGTAGAAGGCGTTGAAAAAGAAATGCTTTTAGTGGCCGCATGGTTTCATGATACAGGCTATCTAAACGGAGTAGAAGACCATGAAAATGAAAGTACTAAGATTGCTGCTAAGTTTCTTAGAGAAAAAGGGCAATCGGAGGAGTTTATAGCAGAAGTTTCGAAACTTATCCTGGCAACTTCAAAAATGTACGTGCCAAAAACGCATTTAGAAAAGATAATTAAAGATGCCGATTACGTTCATATCACCAGTTTAGAGTATGAATCAACTTGTGAATTACTTCGTTTTGAATTAAAAAACACGATGAATCTTTCTTTTGACAGTTTAGACTGGTCAAAAGAAAATCTGAATTTTTTAATGAACAAACATCAGTTTTATACGGATTATGCTTTAAAAAAATGGCAGCCATTAAAAGAGAAAACCATTGCACTTGTTCAGAAAAGAGTTAATAAACAAGAACTTAAAAAAGTAAAAGATCTGGAAGCAGAAGAAAAAAAGAAAGATAAAGTAGAAAAACCAGATCGTGGTGTCGATACTTTATTTCGTGTCACTTTAGGAAACCATACGCGTTTGAGCGGTATTGCAGATAGTAAAGCCAATATACTTTTGTCTGTAAACGCTATTATTATTTCAATTGCACTTTCGTCCATTATTCCAAAATTAGACAGCCCGAAAAATGCACATTTAGTTATTCCGACATTTATCATGCTGATGTCTAGTGTTATCACCATTATTTTTGCGATACTTTCTACAAGGCCAAAAGTAACTTCAGGATTTTTTACGCGTGGCGACGTCGAAGCAAAAAAAGTAAATTTGATGTTTTTTGGAAATTTTTACAAAATGCCGTTGGAAGATTATGACTGGGCTATGAATGAAATGATGAAAGACCGAGATTATTTGTATTCTACAATGATCAAAGATTTATATTATTTAGGATTAGTTCTTCAAAGAAAGTATAATTTACTTCGCATTGCTTACAACTTTTTCATGGTCGGAATTATTATAACCGTGATTTCGTTTGTAATTGCTTTTAAAAGTATCTAAATAAAAAAAAATGAGCTCAACTTAGTTGAGCTCATCTAATAAATCCTGATAGGTAATCTTTTTTGCAGCTGCGTTCGTGACATTGTTAATCACTTTTACACGAATAGCTCGTAACCCCGAAACACCTTGCAAATCTTCAACTTCAAACTGTTCGATAGAAGGTTCTAAGATTTTTTTATGCTGCAAATATTTGATGTATTTCAAATATTCTGCTTCTTCACTGTTTTGAGAATATACAATCGTAATTTTTTCTTTTTCGGTAATACGTTCCCTGCTGTTTTTTATATGCGCTTTGTCAATACGTTTTTTAACCACTTCATATCTTGCATTGTAAGTTCCGTCAACATCAAAACGTTTTTCATCCATTCTAAAACGAATTGAAAGCGCAGAACTAAATACCAAAATCAGAGATGTTACATCCAACTCATACGGCAAAGATTCCTTAAGCTGATGATGTTCCAATTCCATTTCGCACAACGTTTGCAATTGCCACAAACGCAAATTGTGCAGATACATAATATCAAACGGCTTTGTAGGCGCGATAGAAGCTCCAATATATAAGTTGTGTTCAACACCATCAGTTTTAAAACGCTCATAATAATGAGGATAAATGTGTTGCGCTTCTAGTTGTTTTTTATCAAGGACAGATGCCAGTTTTTTATTGATAATAGACATTGCATTATCAAATTTCTTTCTTTCCTGATAAAACATTCCTGTTTTTTCGTCTAAACTCTCAAAATACAATTCTTCCAGTTTTGTATTATTAGAAGTATCTTTTGTGTTCTTTAAAATCGGATGAATTTCTTCTTCAATATAGCGCTGGATATATTGTTCTGTATCTGCTTTTAAGGGTTGATCCAATTCTTCTCGAAGTGATTCCAACTCAAATTTGCGTTGTTCCAAAAGCATTAAATTGCTGTTTGGTTTCTGGTTTTCGAAAATTTCCAAAATCGTCGAAAGCTGATTTTTTAAATCTCTTCTTACCGTATCATTTCGGTGTTCAGAAGAACCTTTGATGTCGATTTGTCCATATAACGGAAACACATTTTTAAAAACAATTTCCTTAAAAATATAATCTTTACTCGGATTGTTGTTTTGAAAATAGTTTTGCGATTCCTTTTTAAATTTCCAATACACACTTGGGTGAATGGTTGTATATTCACGCTGAATAATCGCTTCAACCTGATGTTGCATATCCGTATTATAACGATCAATAGTATCAGTCAGATACGGTAAAACCAAGTCAAGTTTTGTTGCATTTACAGTGTTTAAAGCTCTTGGCTGCTCAGAAACCAATTCGACAACACCCAATAAATGCCCGTCTTTTATGACCGGAGCAAAAACACAACTTTGAATATTTTGTTTTAATAAATGCTCACCAAGATGTTTATTTGGAGATTCCTCTGTAAATTTTTTCACATTCGAAATAACAAACGGCTCTTTATTATCCAGCAGATTTTCGAAAGAACATCCAAAAAAAGCATTTTTACATTCTACTTCCTGATCATTTGTCAGAAGGAAACTTTGCAGCTGATTATCAAACTTCACCGGTCTGATAAACTTTTCTTCTTCAGGATTATAAATGATAAAACCAACTTTCAGGTCCGGGATTTTAAAGATAGATTTAAAGATATTTTCTATAATATCATTTGATGCTACCGTTTTGGTATCCGGTTTTAATAAATTACTTTTCAGGTTAGAGATTGCACTTTCAGTGGTGGCATCAAATAAAGAAACAATTCCGAAACCTTTTAAAGTCCAGCTTCCCGGAGGGAATTTTTCTTTCCAGAGTTCAATATCATTATAATTATCGATCAACAAATCTATATCTTCCTGTGTAAGCGAAACTGAATTTTCTGATGGAGTAATTTCCATAAAATCAGCATTGTACATAATACGGTAATGTTTTTCAATCCCGTTTTCATCCGGAATATCGTAGAAAAAGATTTTATTAAAATCGATATTCTGTTTGTAATAACTGCTTAAAATTAAACAACAGTTATTGATATAGAATTGATGATTGTCAAAATCACGAATTTCCATATAAAATTCATCGCCCGCATTTCTTAAAATCTTCTTGAAGCGTTCTGTATAATTAAATGAGATATTCTGAAAAGGAATTGTAACCGCTTTTATCTCATTATGTGTCAAGGCTGTCGGAAACAAGTCAGCCAGAATGTTTTTAATTAGAGCCTCATGTGTTCTAATAATAGTATAATCTTCAATTCCGTTTCTAAATTCTGGTATAGAATCAATTTCTTTTAAAATTGCCTTTGCATAATTTGATCGGTAATCAACATCTGATAAAGCAATTTCTTCAAAAGATTCGATTAGTTTATGAAAAGATATAATTGTTTTGAAAGGACTTTCTTTATGAAAAACAGGTTTCATCTGAATTTGTTTTAGAATGCAAAATTAAGCATAAATTAAGAAAGTAGGTCTTTTTATAATCTATTTCATTTATGGCACAATAGATTTCAACGTTTGAAAACAGTAACGTTTTCAGGCTCATTTTTTATTTAACAAAATATTAACTTAATAAATAACGGAACGATCGTTCCGTTATTATATCTTTGTACCATAATAATTGAATAATCAATAATATAAAAACAAATAAAATGAAAAATTTAGAAAACAAAGTTGCTTTAGTAACTGGAGGAAACAGTGGAATTGGTTACGCAGCAGCAGCTGTATTAGCAGAAAGAGGTGCAAAAGTAATTGTAACCGGAAGAAACAAAGAAGCTTTGGACAGAGCAGAAAAAGAATTGAACGTTACAGGAATTGTAGCAGATCAGTCTGACTTAAAATCAATCGATAATTTAGTAGTTGAAGTAGCTGCAAAATTTGGTAAAATTGATACTATATTCTTAAACGCCGGTATTGCTGCTTTCGCACCTTTAGAATCTGCATCAGAAGATCATTTTGATTCGATCATGAATGTAAATGTAAAAGGAGTTTATTTTACGCTTCAAAAATTATTACCAATTTTAAATGATGGTGGATCTGTTATTTTTAATACTTCTGTAAACGCAAGTATTGGTATGCCAAATTCAAGTGTTTATGCAGCGAGTAAAGGCGCAATATTATCTCTAAACAGAGTGTTTGCTACAGAATTAGCACCAAGAAAAATTAGAATAAACGCTATTTCTCCCGGACCGGTTGAAACTCCTCTTTATGGAAAATTAGGATTAGAACAAGCAGAAGTAGAAGGCTTAGGGGCTCTTTTAGGAGACAAAATTTTATTAAAACGTTTTGGTAAAGCAGAAGAAATCGGAAAAACAGTTGCCTTCCTTGCTTCAGATGATTCAGCCTTTATTACAGGAACAGAAATCGTTGTTGACGGCGGACTTATCGTAAATTCTGTAGTTTAATTTTTTGCTCTAATTCAGGAACGATTGTTCCGTATTTTTTGTATCTTTGTAAAAGAATTAAAGTTTAAATTTAATTTTTAAGTCATGGCTAGAACAAAAGAATTTAATGAAGATCAGGCTTTAGACAAAGCCGTTGAGATATTTTGGCACAAAGGTTATAACGGTACATCGGCCCAGGATTTGGTAACACATTTAGGATTAAGCCGTTCCAGCTTGTATGATACTTTTGGAGATAAACAAAAGCTTTTTTCAAAGGCTTTAAAAAGATATCAAAAGCAAGGTCAGGATAGTGTAAAACAGCTTTTGGAAGAATCAGATGATGTCAAACAGGCTTTTACACAAATCTTTAAGCAAGCTGTCATAGAAAGTCTTGAAGACAGAATTACTAAAGGTTGTTTTATGGTCAACTCCTCTGTAGAACTTGCCATGCATGACGAAGAAATTGCAAACATAGTAAGCGATAACAGACAGACAATGGAAGAAGTTTTTCTAAAAGCTGTCAAAAAAGGGCAGGAGAAAGGACAAATTTCAACTCAGCTTGATGCGCGGACTCTGGCTCGTTTTGTCTTTAATAATTATTCCGGAATCAGGGTTTTGGCCCGCGCCGGAGAAAAAGACAAACAGGTTTATGATGATATTCTCAAAGCAATGTTTTCTTTATTTTAAATCCGGAAAACATTCAAATTAAAAAACCTCGATTACAAATAGTAGTCGAGGTTTTTTGTTAAGTAAGTAATAGAAATGAATGCTATTTAGCTTTTTTCTTCTTTGTTGAAGTAAACTAAATAGTAATACATCTGTTTTTCTTCATCCCAGCCTTTTTCAACAAATTTCTCGGCGCTTTCAGGATTAATAAAATCCATTTTGATCTGAATATGAGTGTCCAGATTAATGACATTTTTAATCGATTTTCTGGCGTCAGAAACTGCTGAGTTAGCAATTGGGAATGAGGTTACATCTTCGATGCTGTATTTTTCTCCTTTATCAACTTTATAATTTTTGAATTCAGGAATTAAGTCGGGGTTATCTAATACTTCATTCAGGAAATTTTGCTCTTCAAACTGATCATTTTTTGCGAAATAATTCACAGATCGGTTCATAAACATTACTTCTTCTTTTTTGTCTTCTGCTGGTAAAACAACGTCTTTTGCGAAGTTCTGGCAGAATTTCAAATATTTTTTTGTGATGAAGTTTTCATCTTCAAAAGCATCAACAGATAAAAAATGCTCTAACCAGTAGCGCGCGTCGTAACGGTTGCTGTCTACAGTCAGGATTTTGTATCCTTCTTCTTTTTTATAATTAAAAATCAGGCATCCTTTATCTAATTTGCTCAGGTTGATTCCTTGTTGCAAAATCATTTCAAGATTGCTGTTTTTTTCTTCAAACTGTAAAAAGTCTGATTGTAACTCACTTTTAAAAATTCCGATAGCATCAACAACATTATTGTCAATACTCAAATTAGTTAAATACGTTACATAAACCTCTCCGTTTTTGATATGCGGATGATTTGACTGCTCAAACAAATGTGTAGTGATTTTTTTAGAAATCTCCTGCACATTAGATGGATTAGCAAAAATCTCTGACGCATATTTAAACATGTCATTATAATCCAAATCGACTTCGTGCGCAAACTGATAATAGTTTTCTTCTTTTTCTCTAAATGGCTTAAAAAAGTACTCCTTGATAAGAGGCACAATTTCATCATTTAGATTAAAAGGCTGTTCCGATAAAAAAATAGCTTCGTTTCTGCTTTTGTTTCCTACGCGGTGTATCGCAAGCGTCTCGATGTGGGTGTTGAATAAATTGATCATTCTTTTTAAGGTGCTGAGGTTCTAAGTTGCTAAGGTAGTAAGGTTTAGATTCTGTCTTTTATTTTTTTTATAAAAGAAACTAACATTCTTTCTACTTCTCGACTGTCCTCATATAAATTGTTAAATTCTTCGTCTTTAAGGTAGGATATGTTTTTGGCAACTTCTAATTGAGTTTGCATTTCAAACAAAGAGCCTTTCGAAATAGTTAAAAATCGTAAAAGATCTTTATCTGTTTCTCGTCCATAACCTTCGGCAATATTACTTGGAATTGAAATGGAGCAACGTCTGATTTGTGAAGTTAATCCGAAGATTTCTTCTTTTGGAAAATTGTTTGTGGAATAATAAATTTTGGTAACCAAGGCCATTGATTTTTGCCAGATTAAAAGCTTTCTAAAATCGCTCATTTTATTGAATTTAAATTTCAATAAAAATAAGAAAATTCTTAAAATAAAAAACCTTAGAACCTTAGCGACTCAGAACCTCAGAACCTCAGAACCTTTTCGTTAGTTCCAATTTTCCTCAAATCCATAATCTTCAAAGCTGTCGTCGCCTTCGAACATATCAAGATCGTCTTCGTCTAAATCGTCTTCAAATTCTCCGTAGATATCGTTGTGCATGTCATCAGCTTCGAAGCTTTTTTCAAGAGCTTCGTCCGGCATTTCTCCGTGAGAGAATAAAGTTTCAGGATAAATTGCTCCAACAGATTCTTCTTCGATAGCGGCCAATTCCACTAAGAAAGTCCACATACTGATGAAATCGTAAACGTAGATAATTTTTGTGTTTTCTTTGTCTAAGATACTGGACAATGGATAATCATTCATAGTTCTGATTTCGCCAGGAACATCACCGGTGTCAAAAAGAGGAATTTCATCTTCCTGATTCCAGGTTTCGTCACAAGTGTAAAACGAAGCTACTTCAGATCCGTCAAAACCGAAAGCATTGAAGATCGCATTGTGTAAATCTTCCAGAGTATCTTCATCAAGAATCGCAATGTCTCTGAAAATATCTTCTTCGGCGTCTAGAATAACTCTAAATTTATAAACCATAATCTTTGTTTTTATTGAGAGGTCAAAGGTAAAATATAAAAAATGAAATACGAATCACTAATCGTGATTTGTTGAAAAGATTTTCGTTTCGGATTTAATTTAAAAAATTTAATGCAAAGCACGCTAAGTTTTTTTATACGCTTAGTTTGTAAAAAGAAAAGTTCGCAAAGCCTGGTTTTACAAAGCTTTACGAACCTTAAAATATCATACAGTTGATTTCTAAAAAAAACTTAGCGTGCTTTGCGTTAAATTTTTTAGAAATCAAAAACGCTATCTCTTAGAAAGTCTTTTTCGAATCTTATGATAATGCTTGTGATAGGAACTATGACTCGGATAACTTCTGCTTGATGTCATATTATTAAAAATAAGTGCGGTAAAAAGCAAAATCAAAACTCCAATTAAAACAGGAGAAAGGACATACATATAACCAAGTGCCTTTACTTTTTCTGTTCCGATAACGGCAATTAAAGCCGTTGCGCCTCCCGGTGGGTGCAGCGTTTTGGTAATCTGCATTAAAATTATCGCAATAGAAACGGCCAAGGGAGCGGCAATATACATAACATCAGGAACGAGTTTGTGAACCGTTACTCCAACAATCGCCGAAACCAAATGGCCTCCAACTAAGTTCCGCGGCTGAGAAAACGGACTCTGAATAATTCCGTAAACCAAAACGCTCGAAGCTCCAAAAGAACCAATTAAATAAACGGCATCGCTTCCTGAAAAATGTATGGACTGCACATAAGCCAAAATCCCAATTCCAACAAATGAACCTAAAAATGACCAAAAATGTTCCTTGTAATCAATTAAAGTTTCTTTATAAAGAATGTAACGTGTCTTGCGGTAACTTCTTTTTATTTTCTGGACAGGCATGCTTTTATTTTATTAAACTTGGAGAATAAGTATAAACCGTATGTGGATAAATCATTTTTGCGGTGTATTTAGAAATTAAGCAAACCACCAAAATCGGAATAAATAAAGTATAATCGTTTGTTAAACCGCAAACCAAAAAGATTGCTGTAAACGGTGCATGAATACTGGCACTTAAAACAGCAGCCATTCCGATAATCATAAAGTTTAAAGGAATTACCTGTGCGTTAAAAAATGTATTTAATATTGACGAAAGTAACAATCCTAAAAAAGCACCGATAAAAAGGCTTGGAGCAAAAACACCACCGTCACCTCCTGAAGCCAAAGTAATAGAAGTAACGATTGGTTTTAGAATTAAAATCCCAATGAAAGTCAGTGCTAAAGTTATCGTTAACGGAATTTCAGCAGAATTTCCAAAAATGGTTTTTAAAGAATGATAACCTTCTCCATACAATTGTGGAAACACAAATAAGGAAACACTCAAAACTATCGAGCCTAATACAATTTTGTAATAATGAGTCTGAATTTTGCCAAATTGAGATTTAAAGAATAAAACACAACGTGTAAGATAAACCGAATTTATTCCGGCCAAAATACCTAAAAGAATAAAATACGGAATAGCTTTTAGATGCCAGGTTGTAATGGAAACTGTAAATAAAGGCTCTTCTTTTAATATGGATAATAAAGCAAAAGCAATCGAAACAGCAATTACATTAGAAATTATAAATGCTCGTGTAACTTTTCTCGAAATTACTTCGACAGCAAATAAAATTCCGGCAATCGGACTGCTGAATAAAGCCGTAATTCCCGCTGCAACTCCTGCACAAATTAATTCAGTTTTGTATTTACGGAAAACATTTTCTTTTTGCTGTGCCACCGAACCAATTGTTGCTGTTGCTACAACTGTAGAAACCTCGATTCCGGTTGAACCTCCAAAAATCACGGTTAATAATCCGTTAATAAAGTGAGACGGAATTTTATAAGAAGGAAGGTTTTTTGCTGTTTTGGTACTTTCAAAAACTTCTTTAATTCCTTTGTTTTCCTTTTTCTTAAAAAGATATTGCCTTAAAAAATAAATAACCGATAATCCAAATACTGGAAAAACTACATAATATATTGGGTTTACGCTAACTTCATGAAAGAAGATTTCTTCGTAATACTCCGTAATTTTTTTTAGGGAAATACCTAAAAAGGCAGAAAGAAAACCAATTAAAATAGAAACGATAACTAATTTTCGGAAAACAATGAATTGATGATTTTTTTTGATTTGCGCCGTTTTGTTCATCAGAAGTGATTTTGTGAATCGCATTTTTTATGCGGATTACAAAATTAAGAATCAAAATCGGTTTTTAATAGGAAATCTTTAATTTAGTGTGTTAAAATACATATAAACAAGAAAATTCGTTCAGTATGCTTTTTTCTACATAGCGGTTTATTTTGAAGGTTCAAAGGGGCAGAGCTACAGAGTTGCAAAGGTTTCCAGACTAATTTTATAAGCTTGTTGTGTCATTTCGACGGAGGAGAAATCACACTCGTAACTCTACAAAGATTGGATAATAGTCACGGAATTTCTAGTGCGATTTCTCCTCCGTCGAAATGACAAACTGTACTTAAGCCTTTGTAGCTATGCACCTCTGCCCCTTTGAACCTTATAAAAAAAACCTATCTTTCGTAAAACTCAATCGGCAATAAATCCGGATCGGCGATGAAAGTAAAACGTTTTTCAGTAGTTTCATCAATTCTGATGGGCTCAGATTCTATGTTTTTTGAAGTTAAAAAAGAAATGGTTTCTTCAAGATTAATCACTTCAAAAGCCAAATGTCTTAGACCAACTGCTTCGGGTCTTGAAGGACGCTGCGGCGGATTTGGAAAAGAAAATAATTCAACAATATAAGTTCCGTTTAAGGCTAAGTCGAGTTTATAAGATTGTCTTTCTTCACGATAAATTTCGCGAATAATGGTAAGTCCTAAAATCTGCGTGTAGAAATATTTAGACTTCTCATAATCAGAACATAAAATGGCGATATGATGAACTTTATTTAAGGTAAGCATTATTTTTTTGATTCAGGTTCCTGATTTAATTTTCGAATAATTTTTGCCGGATTTCCAACGGCAAGTGAATTGTCGGGAATATCTTTTGTAACAACTGATCCGGCGCCAATAACACAACCTTTTCCGATTGTAACTCCGGGACAGATAACTGAGTTTCCTCCAATCCAGCAATCATCACCAATTGTAACGGGATAGGCGTTTTCTAGAGATTTTCTCAATTCAGCGTCAAGCGGATGTGATGCCGTATAAATTTGAACATTTGGCGCAATAAAAACATTTGAGCCAATATTTACAGGAGCACAATCCAGAACAACGCAGTTTACATTAAAATAAACATTGTCTCCGCAGATAATATTATAGCCGTAATCACAATGAAACGGCGGTTCAATATAAAAACCTGTTCCTGTATTCGGAATTAATTCTTTTAGAATTTCTTTTGCTTTTTTTGTAACTCTGTATTCTTTTACATTCAGGCTGTGCAACAGATTTTTAGCTGCCCGACGGCCTTTAAGTAATTCCGGATCCATAGCGTTGTAGTATTCTCCGGAAATCATTTTTTCTTTTTCGGTCATTATAAGTATTTACATTTTTGTTTTGGCAATTTTTTCATGAACTCCAAGTGTTTCCTGCAAAGCTGCAGTTGCATACCAAGGCGTTAATTCGGCTTCCAGTAATTTTGCTTTAATGGCAGGATCTGTTGCTACAAGTGCTTCGGCTTCGGCAATGGTTTCAACATTAAAAACATAAATGCCTCTATAGTTTCTGTCATTTTTCATAAAAGGTCCGGCAACTACCAGTTTTCCTTCTTTTGCCAGTTTATTGATGTTAGCCATATGACCTTCAAACAATTTTTGGGTTTCTTCTTTGGAAGCAGTTGTATTTGTTCCTGATTTCAAAAGACAAAACACATACTTCTTCATGCCGTATTCGTCGGCATTTAGTGATTTTGCCAGTTTTTCATCAAACTTAACTTCGGCTTGCTGTGCAAAAGCTGTAAAAGTCATAAATAGAAATACGAAAGGAAGTATGGATTTTTTCATAAAATCAGTTTTAGCCTAAATCAGTTTTTTCAAAATAACAATCTGACCTAAATGGTATACATCATGCTGAATAATTCCATGAATATGTTCGTAATAAGTATGATTATTACTGGCATAAATTTTCGCAAAATCAGCATCATTAAAATTTTCAAAAAAATCATTCCACAATTCCTGAGATTTTGCCAGACTTTGCAATGATTGTTCCCATGCAGCTTCAGATGAATCTAAAACAGGAACAAAATAATTGTGGTCTGGAGCATCAACAACTTCTCCCTGCATACGTCTCAGAATTGTTCTTCTCCATTGTATCAGGTGATTTACAATTTCCCAGATCGTATTTAAATTCGGATTGATTTTTCGGTAAGCCTCACCGGCAGTCACCTCTTCTAAAGTATCTGCTAATGTGACTTCAAGCCACGGATTTCCATTATAAATGGATTGATATAAATTTGAAACTCTTTTACTTTCTGACATAATATTTCGTTTTTTAATACGGAAAAGCTAAGATACAAATAAGTAATTTACAACTCATCCTCAAAATTCTACAATTGGGTTATTTATTATTTATTTTTGAAAATTGTCAGAATACATTTGCCTCAACAAAACCAGATGTCATGAAAACCAAAATTATTTTTACAATCACTTTTTTATTTTTCACAGCAATTATTTTTGCTCAGAATACCATTTCAGGAAAAGTTCTTGATCAAAAAGGAAAACCGGTTCCGGGAGCCAATATTTATATTGACGGAACTTATGACGGAGCAACAAGTTCTGAAACAGGAGAGTTTTCTTTTGAAACCACTGCAACAGGAAATCAGTTTTTGGTTGTTAGTTTTTTAATGTACGAAACCTTCAAACAGGAAATTGATGTTGCCAATTATAAAGACCAAACTGTAAAACTGAGAGAAAGTGTCAATACTCTGGATGCGGTTGTAATTACTGCAGGAACTTTAGAATCGGGAGATAAAGCGAGAGTTTCGGTTCTTAAACCTTTAGATATTGTTACAACGGCGGGTTCTGCCGGAAATATTATTGCGGCTTTGCAAACTTTACCTGGAACACAAACTGTTGGAGAAGACGGACGTTTGTTTGTACGTGGAGGAGAAGCGAGCGAAACGCAAACTTTTGTTGACGGACTTCGCGTAGCACAACCGTACGGAGCTACAACCAATAATTTGCCGACAAGAAGCCGTTTTTCACCTTTCTTATTTAGCGGAATCGCTTTTTCTACAGGAGGATATTCTGCAGAATATGGTGAAGCTTTATCAAGTGTTTTGCTTTTGAATACGCAGGACGAACCAGATCAAAACAAAACTGATATCGCTTTAATGACGGTAGGTTTAGGAGTTGGAAATACGCAAAAATGGAAAAAAAGTTCATTTAGTATCAATACCAATTATATCAATTTAGCACCTTATCAGGCAGTAATTCCTCAAAATGTAGATTGGAATAATCCGTATCAGTCTTTGGGTGGTGAAGCGGTTTATCGTTATCATTTTACAAACGGAATCTTTAAATTATACGCTGCTTTTGATTCTGAAAAATTCGATTTAAATCAGAAGAATGTAAATTTCGTTGATCCGGTAAGAACAGATTTAAACAATAATAATTTCTATTTAAATGGTTCATACAAAGGAGATTTTGGAACAGGCTGGCAAATTACAACCGGAATGAGCTACGGTTACAGCAAAAACAAAATTAAATATGATATTAATGATGTGAATACGAATGAAAATGCAGCTCAGCTGAAATTGAAATTAAGCAAAAAGTTTTCGAATTATTTTAAATTATCTTTTGGTGGAGATTATTTCGTTACAAAATTCAATGAAAACTTTAATGACAATGCTTCTATTGATGTTGCAAATGGTTATGATTCAAATATCGCAGCTTTTTATACAGAAGGAGATATTTTATTTTCTAAAAAACTGGCAATGAAAGTTGGTTTACGTCTTTCGAATAACAGTTTGTTAGATGAAACTAATCTGGCACCAAGAGCTTCAATCGCTTACAAAATTTCTAAAACAAGTCAGTTCTCTTTTGCTTACGGAGATTTTTCTCAGACTCCGGTGGTGGATTATATTAAATATTCAAAATACCATCAGTTTGAAAGTGAAAAAGCACAGCATTATATCCTGAATTACCAATTTACAAAACCGGGACAGACTTTTAGAGCAGAGGCTTATTACAAAGATTACAGCAATCTTGTTCAGTATGATACGAAAGATATTCAATACAATTCCGTATTCAATAACAACGGTTCAGGATATGCAAAAGGATTGGATTTGTTTTGGAGAGACAGCAATTTGTACAAAAACTTAGAATATTGGATTTCATATTCTTATATCGATTCAGAAAGACAATACAAGAACTTTCCAACTATGGCGACTCCAAGTTTTGTAGCCAATCATAGTTTATCAATTGTAACCAAATATTTTATCACAGACTGGAAATCACAAATCGGATTCACAAACAGTTACAGTTCAGGACGTCCGTACAATGATCCGAACCAAACGCAATTCATGAACGGAAAAACAAAGTCATATAATAGTTTAAGTTTCAACTGGGCGTATTTATTAACCACTCAAAAAATCCTGTATTTCTCAGTGTCAAATATCTTAGGAAGTCAAAATGTTTTTGGATATGATTACGCAAAATTACCAGATCCAAACGGAGTTTACAACAGACAAGCCGTAACACCAACCGCAGACCGTTTCTTTTTCGTTGGTTTCTTCTGGACAATCAGTGATAATAAAAATGAGAATCAATTGAAGAACTTATAGGTTCTAAGTTGCTAAGGTTCTGAGCTACTAAGGAAAAAGCTTAGTCCCGAAACTTCGGGATAGCGACTCAGAATCTTAAAAAGAAACAATTCAGTAACTAAATTCAACAACTCAGTATCATTTAATTTTAAAACAGTAAAATCCAATATACTTTTGAAGTATAAATTTAAAGACAGAGTTTTAATCATCAACAAAAAAACTTAGAATCTCAGTCCCGAAGCTTCGGGATAGCATCTTAGAACCTTAAAAAAAGAACCCATGACAAAAATTATCACAATAATCACCTTATTTATCTGCAGTTTATTATCTGCACAAAATGTAAATTTAACTGTAACTGTTTCAGGTTTAAAAAACAATACAGGAGTTGTAAAAGTAGGATTGTATAATTCGGATGAAACATTTCTTAAAACGAGTTACAAAAGCCTTGTTTCAGAAATTAAAAATGATCAGGCAACGGTTACTTTTGTAGGTATTCCGGCTGGAGAATATGGAATTTCGACTTATCATGACGAAAATAATAACGGAAAACTTGATAAAAACATGATGGGAATTCCTTCTGAAGATTATGCCGCTTCCAACAATGCAAAAGGATTTATGGGGCCGCCTTCTTATAAAGATGCTAAATTTACTGTCAGTAAAGATTCAAAAGTTGAAATTGTATTCTAAATAAACTAATCAATAAAATAAAATATAACCATTTAAAAAATAACACAATGAAAAGAATTATCACCGCAATCGCATTATTTGTAGTAGCTATAACTTCAGCACAAACACAATTTGAGCAGGGAATGGGAAAAGCTTTCGGACTTTGGAAAGAAGGAAAAAACACAGAAGCTTCTGCCATGTTTGAGCGAATTGCTTCGGCAGAAAAAAACAGCTATTTGCCTAATTATTATGTAGCATTGGTTAACACAACAAGCGCTTTCTCAGAAAAAGATAAATCCAAAGTTGATTTGTTATTGACAAAAGCGCAGGATGCATTAGATGTAGAATTTATTAAAGATCAGAATAATGCAGAATTGTATGTTTTACAGGCTTTAGTTTATACGGCTTGGGTAGTGCAGGATCCGATGACAAATGCTCAGAAATATTCTGGAAAAGTAATGGAGAATTATGCTAAAGCAAAAGCAATTGACCCAAACAATCCAAGAGCTATTTTTGGTGAAGCAGATTACCAGTTGGGCGGTGCAAAATGGACTGGAGTCGATACAAAACCATTATGTGCACAAGTTGATAAAGCTGTCGAACTTTTTGGTACTTTTAAACCAGAAACACCTTTTTCTCCAAAATGGGGATTAGAAAGAGCTTTGGAAACACAAAAAAGCTGCAAGAAATAATACTAAACTTAGGTTATAAATGAAAGAATACAAAAATACATTTGGACAATTGAAGAGTGGAACAATCATGTGTTTCAAGATTTCTATGGTCTTTACAGTTATCTTTTCAGCTTTTTTGGGAGCAGATTTAACGGTAAAAAATGTAGCACTCACGTTTTTCTTAAGTTCTTTATATTCTTTCGGCCTTGGGTTTGGAAACGGTTTTCTAAATGTACAGCTCGATAAAAAATGGGACTGGCTGGAACAAACTAATTTAAGGGTTTACTACGGAATTGTAGCTACTGTTTTGTATACCGTTCCGGCCGTTTTAGGGATTAATTATATTGTTTTTGTCATCGTTCAGGGAAAGTCTTTCGATTCTTTTTTTAGTGAACAAATGCTTTTGGTAAACCTTTTTTATATCATTTTATCTCTTGGGGTTTCGACTTTTATGCAAGCCAGAAGTTTTATGATAAAATGGAAACAGGCTTCCAGATTTGAAGTAACCCAACAAAAGATTATCGCAGGAACGGCAAATGCAAAATTTGAAAGTTTAAAAAACCAGATTGATCCGCATTTTCTTTTTAATAGTCTGAATGTTCTAAGTTCTTTGATTGAAGAAAATCCGGATAATGCACAACGATTTACCACTTCTTTGTCTAAAATCTATCGCTATGTTTTAGAGCAAAAAGACAAAGAACTGGTTTCTGTTGAAGATGAATTGTCATTCGCAAAAACCTATATGAATTTGTTGAAAATGCGTTTTGAAAACAGTTTGTTTTACGAATTACCAACAGAAAATATAAATCCGGATGCAAAAGTGGTTCCGCTTTCTTTGCAGCTTTTGCTTGAGAATACCGTAAAACACAATGTAGTAAGCGAACAAAAACCATTACATATCAGAATTTTTATTGATGGAGATTGCCTTGCTATTCAAAATGATTTTCAGAAAAAAGAAGTTTTGCAGGATCGCCAGGGAGTTGGTTTACAAAACATTGTAAACAGATATGCGATCATAACCGACAGAAAGGTTGCTATCGAACAAAATGAAAAAACTTTTACCGTTAAGATTCCGATTTTAACCAAACAAATTACCGCTATGGACACAAGTGCAGAATATAATGATGAGAACAGATCTTACTTTAGAGCAAAGAAAAGAGTAGAAGAACTAAAAGGTTTTTATGCAAATGTAATTTCCTATTGTTGTATAATTCCGTTTCTAATATTTATAAATTTACAGTTTTCTCCTGGTTTTCACTGGTTTTGGTTTTCAGCTTTGGGTTGGGGATTTGGAGTTGTAATGCATGCTTTTAAAGTTTATGGTTACAGCACCGACTGGGAAGAGAGAAAGATCAGGGAGATTTTGGAAAAAGACAGAAATAAAAAAACCTGGAAATAATGGAAAGAAACTACACCGAAGCCGAACGCCATTATCAGGCTCATAAAAGAGTAAAAGAAATCAAAGAATTTTACCAGCATCTTACTGTATATGTTCTTTGTAACCCGATTGTAATAGTGACCAATCTTTTGACTTCACCAGAATATTTGTGGTGTTTGTATTCTGTTTTCGGATGGGGAATTGCAATAGCGTTGCATGCAATGAAAGTTTTTAATTACGGACCGTTTTTTAATAAAGAATGGGAAGAAAGAAAAATCAGAGAGATTCTTGAAAAAGAAACTCAAAAGAATACAAATGAAATTTCGATTGAAGATTTAAATAAGTAAAACAT
>SEBM01000997.1 GCA_004296145.1 Flavobacterium sp. | reverse complement strand
AAATAGACTATATTTAAACTGTACACCTAAATCTTTAGCAAATTCTTTGACAATAGCCGATGACATTCCAGCGTCAGCGAAACTTATAATACCCAACAATAGTGCATTGAAACTGATGACACCGTAATTTTCAACGCCTAAAAATTTGATATATATTGGTATGAAAATAAAAACTGAAATAAGTCCCCAAAATTTTGCAGCGTAATTAGAAATAAGTTTACCAAAATTAGAATTCATCTACTGATTATCTTGATAATGTTGATAGTAGCCTGAATGCATACTCATAAACTCTTTCTGTTCATACAACATTGTTTTATATGATGAAACAGTAAAATTCAGGGAATTATCGGTACATAAGAAAGATTTATCACAGATATAGTCTTTATCGCTTATAATATTTAGATTTTTCGAGTATATCTCATTAAACAGTTTTAGCAAATCAAATTTACTTATTGCACCATTATTAGTCAGGTGTACTAAGCCTACCCTTGGATTTTCGATAATAAATTCCAAAAATTTTGCCAATTCAAGAGTGGTTACTCCTGACCAAATATTGCTTTTATAACCATTAATTGTTCCTTTTTGATTCATAAACCAATGAAACAACCCTTCACCTTTTTGCTTTAATTCCGGACCAATAATTGACGTTCTTATCGTTAAATTCTTATCGTCAATTATTTCTCCTAAAGACTTAGATAACCCATAGAGATCAGTAGCATCTTTTAACGAGGTTTCAGTATATTTTCCAGACTTACCTGAAAATACGCAATCAGTTGAAATATGAATTAATTTAGCACTAATTTCTTCCGCTATTTTTTTTAACAAGAACGGGAAATAAGCATTTCCATATATTGTCTCATCCGGCTTTTTTCTCGAGCTATCAATCAACATTCCAATACAATTGATAATGATATCTGGTTTCACATTTGAAATGATTGTATATACAGCATCCATATCAAAAATATTCATTTTCAATGATATGCCATTTACGTTATTACTGTTTGTTGTACCTATTACATCATATTTATTTAATGCTTTTAGATAAGTATATGCAACATGTCCAGCCATACCAGATG
>SEBM01000996.1 GCA_004296145.1 Flavobacterium sp. | reverse complement strand
CATTTTAATGACTGCTTTCGGAACATCAATTCAGGCTAGCACGGCTAGCCAAAGTACAATTGTTATAGTGCATGGAGCATGGTCTTCAGCTAAAGACTTTAAGGAAGTTGAAGCATCGCTGAAGAAAGATGGTAATGAGGTGATAACGGTAAATTTGCCGGGTCACGGCGATGATAATACGCCTGTAACATCTTTGACGCTTCAGGGTTATGTAGACGTTGTCAAAAAAGCAATTGGAACAAAGAAAAACATTACTTTGGTAGGGCATAGTTTTGGAGGAATGGTCATCAGCGCCACCGCTGAGCAGATTCCCGGACAGATCAAAAAACTAATTTACCTTTGTGCGTTTTTGCCAAGTAATGGAGAGAGTCTTTTTTCAATTTCTGCAGCTGATAAAGAAACTCACATTGGGCAGTACATACAGCCAGATGAAAAATCTGGTGTGGTAGGAATTGCTAAAAATGGCATTTTGGATTTTTTTGCCGCAGATGCACCAAAGAAAATAGCAGATGTATTGGTACCTAATTTTAAACCGGAACCATTGGGACCTCTTGCAACTCAGGTAACACTTACGGCTGCCAATTTTGGTAAGTTAGATAAGGTATATATTTTTACCGAATATGATCACGCCATTGGCCTGACCTTGCAAAAAAGTATGGCAAAAAGTGCTAATATAACAAAAACATATTCTTTACCTACCAGTCATACACCGTTCTTCTCGCAGCCCGCTGTGGTCGCAGCTATTTTAAGTCAGGAAGCAAAATAATATTGCAATTTGATTAAACTTATAAAAGGTCTTTACTATTAATTTCTAAAACTTCTGTTGGTCATATTTACTATGATTAACAGAAGTTTTTTTATACAATATTTTTATGTACGCCTAACCAAAATCAGTATTGCACTATATTTTATTCTTAATAACTCAACCAAAAAAATAAGTTTTGCCAATGTAAAACGATAAAACTTGTAAATCTTAGTTTTTTATAATTTATAGTGAATTATTCACAGAAAAGAACGTCTTGAATAGCTGTAATTTTGTTTCAACAAATAAAGGATTTGATTGGTGAAGGTTTAAT
>SEBM01000301.1 GCA_004296145.1 Flavobacterium sp. | reverse complement strand
GAATAAAAGGAAAAAAGTGTTGTATATATAAATTTAATGATTACTTTTGCACCCAATTTTAACAAATAAATATTGTATTTATGAATCATTATGAAACTGTTTTCATTTTAAATCCCGTTTTATCTGAGGTTCAGGTGAAGGAAACAGTAACGAAATTTGAAGAATTTCTTACTAGTAGAGGAGCTGAAATGGTATCGAAAGAGGATTGGGGTCTTAAAAAAATGGCTTACGAAATCCAAAACAAAAAAAGTGGTTTTTACCATTTATTCGAATTCAAAGTAGCTGGAGAAGTTCTTGTAGCTTTTGAAACTGAATTTAGACGTGACGAAAGAGTTATGCGTTTCTTAACTGTAAGTTTAGACAAACATGCTATCTCATGGGCTGAAAGAAGAAGAGCCAAATTAAAATCTACTAAAGCTTAATTATTATGTCTACAATAGAGCAATCTGCAAAAGGAAAAAAAGACGGAGATATCAGATATTTAACGCCTTTAAACATTGAAACAAACAAAACTAAAAAGTACTGTCGTTTCAAAAAATCAGGAATCAAATACATCGATTATAAAGATGCTGATTTCTTATTGAAATTCGTTAACGAGCAAGGAAAAATTCTTCCACGTCGTTTAACAGGAACTTCATTAAAATACCAAAGAAAAGTTTCTGTAGCTGTAAAAAGAGCTCGTCACTTAGCTTTAATGCCATACGTGGCCGATTTATTAAAATAGTATATTAAAAAAGAATAGTTGTTGGTTTCCGGTCAAATGGAACCTAACTTCTGAAATATAAAGGACAACAACATGGAAATTATTTTAAAACAAGACGTACAAAACCTAGGGTTTAAAGATGATGTAGTATCTGTAAAACCAGGTTACGGTCGTAACTTTTTGATTCCTCAGGGATTCGCTACTTTAGCTACTCCTTCTGCGAAAAAAGTTTTAGCTGAAAACTTAAAACAAAGAGCTCACAAAGAAGCTAAAGTTGTTGCTGATGCAAAAGCAACTGCTGAAACTTTAAAAGCTCTTGAAATTAAAATCACTGCTAAAGCTGGTGGAGAGAAACTTTTTGGTTCTGTTACTAATATCGATATTGCTGAAGCATTAGAGAAATCAGGTAACGCTATCGACAGAAAATTCATCACAAGCGGAATCGTTAAACGTACAGGAAAATACAACGCAAGCATCCGTTTACACAGAGACGTTATCGTTGATTTACCATATGAGATTATCGCTGAAAAATAACATTTTGTTAACTTGTTGTTAATAAAATATAAAAATCACTCTTAGGAGTGATTTTTTTTTGCCTAATTTTGAGGGAATTAACTCACTCAAAATCAGGAAATGAAAAAAATCTTATCATTATTGGTCTGTTTATGCGGTATAACTGTCAGTTTAGCGCAAACGACAACATCGAGTATTAAGGGTATAGTAAAGACCTCTGCCAATGAACTTTTGCCAGGAGCAACAGTTTTGGCTATACATACTCCGTCGGGTACAAAATATTCTTCTATGTCTAATGAAGACGGAAGATTTAATATTTTGAATATGAGAATTGGAGGACCATACAAAATAGTTGTTAGTTTTGTTGGTTATCAAAATCAGGAATATAATGATGTTTATCTTGACCTAGGGAAAGTATTTAGTTTGGATGTCGACTTAGCAAGTGAAAGCCAGGCTTTGGAAGAGGTCAAGGTTGTTTCAAAAAATAAAGTTTTTCAAAGCGGAAGAACCGGTGCAGAAACGACAATTGGCCGAAGAGAATTAACAGCTTTGCCGACAATTTCGAGATCTGCTGAAGATTTTACCCGTTTAGAGCCAACCGCAAGTGGTGGTTCATTTGGAGGTAGAAATGATCAGTACAATAATTATTCTTTAAACGGAGCTATTTTTAATAATCCTTTCGGGTTAGATGCTGCGACTCCGGGCGGGCAAACCAGTGCTCAGCCAATTTCGTTAGATGCAATCGATCAGATTCAGGTTGCAACTGCGCCTTATGATGTTACTTTATCAGGATTTACAGGAGCTTCTGTAAATGCGGTTACGAAATCCGGAACGAATGAGTTTCATGGTACTGCTTATACTTTTTACAGAAATCAGGATTTTACGGGAAGTAAGATTAAAGGAGAAAAAATATTTGTACCTTCTTTAGAGCAAACTCAGGCTGGATTTAGTTTGGGAGCACCAATTATCAAAGATAAATTATTCATTTTTGGGAATTTTGAGATTGATAAAAGAACTGATTTAGGATCTAACTTTATTGCTAACAACAATGATGGTGTTACAGGAATCAATGAATCAAGGGTTTTGGAATCTGATTTGGTTGCGGTTTCAAATGCTTTAATGAATTTGAAAGATGCACAGGGAAATAATTTTAATTATAATCCGGGAGCTTATCAGGGTTTTATTCATGAATCTAATTCTACAAAAGGAATTATAAAATTGGATTGGAATATAAATGATGATCATAAACTTGCTCTGATTTATAATTGGCTTGATGCATCTAAAGACAAACCGGCACACCCGACGGCTTTAGGTTTTAGAGGGCCTAATGCTTCGATTCTTCAGTTTCAAAACGCCGGATATCAGATTAATAATAAATTGAGTTCGTTTCTATTAGAATTAAATTCGAAATTTAGCGAAAGCGTATCTAATAAACTTCAGGCGGGATATACTTATTTTAATGATTTTAGAGATCCGTTTTCAACTCCGGCTCCTGTAATCAATATCCAGGATGGAGCAGGGGCTAATTATATTATTGCTGGTCATGAGCCATTTTCTATCAATAATACGCTTAAGCAAAAAGTAATTCAGATTACAGATAATCTTACCTACACCAGCGGAAGTCATACTTTTACTTTTGGATCTTCTTTTGAAAAATTTAATTTCGAAAATTCATTTAATCTAGCGGGATACGATAATTTTCGTGGTCCTACAGATCCGGTTCCTTATTATGGAACTTTTAGGCCTTACGCAAGTGTAACTGACTTTTTAGCGGATGCTGCTTTGCCATTTGCCTCTAGTTCTTTGGCTCAAAACATGCAACGTGCTCAGGACATCTATAATTCTAAAAGTAATTATGCTGTAGGAGCAGATAACGGTTGGAAATTGGCAGAATTAAATGTAGGGCAATGGGCTTTTTACGCGCAAGATGACTGGAGTATTGCTGATAATTTTAAATTGACAATTGGTATAAGAGCTGATAAGCCTTTATATTTTAATACTTCAGATTTGATTCAGAAATATATTGATACAGATAATGGCGGTGCAGGAAGAGATTATAATATTAAATATTTTGATCCTGAAACGGGAGCTGTTACGCCATTAATTTCTACAGACTTACCAACCGATAAAATTTTATGGTCCCCAAGACTTGGTTTTAATTGGGATATAAAAAATGATGCTACATCGCAACTTCGTGGTGGATCAGGAGTTTTTACCGGTAGAATTCCATTTGTGTGGTTAGGAAATCAGGTGAGCGGTGCAGATGATAGTTTTTTTCAAATTATGGATCCTGATTATAAATGGCCGCAAGTTTGGAGAACTAGTTTAGGTTTTGATCATAAATTTGAAAGTAATTATGTTTTGACTGTTGATGTATCTTATAATAAAGATATTAATGGTGTCCACGTTCAAAACTGGGGATTAAAAAATCCTACAGGAAATTTAGGAGGTGTAGATAACAGATTGATTTATACTGCTGCAGATAAAGGAGCGAATAATGCGTATGTGATGACAAACTCTGATAAAGGATTTGCTTTTAATAGTTCTGTTAAACTTCAGAAGACTTTTGAAAATGGTTTTTATGCGAGTGTTGCTTATAATTATTTGATATCTAAAGATGTGAACTCTATTGAAGCTGAAATTACCGGTGATGCCTTTGCATTTAATCCGGCATTAGGAAATGTAAATAAAGATGTACTTTCTAATTCTAAATATGGAGATACATATCGTTTTATAGGTGTGGCTTCAAAAAAATGGAAATACGGAAATGATAAATGGGCTACAACACTTTCTACTTTCTTTGAATATGCTCAGGGCGGACGTTTTAGTTATACGTATGGAGGTGATATAAACAATGATGGTTCTGCTGTTAATGATTTAATTTATGTTCCTACTTCTGCTGAGATTGCACAAATGACATTTTCTGGTGCAGGACAAGCTGAGGCTTTTGATAAGTTTATTGAACAGGATAAATATTTAAGAGACAGAAGGGGAGAGTATGCTGAGCGCTATGGGGCTATTTCTCCATGGAGAGGAAAATGGGATCTGAAATTTTTGCAGGATTATAATTTTAAAGTTTCATCGGCTTCAGAAAAAAAGAATACTATTCAGTTTAGTGTGGATATTCTGAATGTTGGAAACTTACTTAATTCTGACTGGGGCGTGGTTCAGGTACCAACTAGTGTGCAGCCAATTGGAGTTACTGTTGCAGGAAATACGCCAACGTATACTTTTACTAATACTCAGACAAAAACATTTAATTATGATGCAAGTCTAGCGTCAAGATGGCAGATGCAATTTGGTGTAAGATATATTTTCTAATAGAATAAAGATATTGTAAATTTGCCCCCTCATTTGAGGGGGCTTTTTTGTATATTAATAAGTCATTTTTAACGCTATAATTGAAAAAAAAATAATGAAATACGCAAGACTAACAAAAGAACAATTTGATGAACTGAACGCTGAATTTTCAAGTTTTCTGGCAACGCAGGCAATTGATAAAGCGGAGTGGGATTCTATAAAAGAAAATAAACCCGAAGTGGCTGAGCAGGAATTAGATGTTTTCTCTGATTTAATCTGGGAAGGTGTTTTATCAAGAGCGGAATATCTTGAGCACTTTTCTAAAAACCATATATTTCTTTTTCAATGCTTTGAAACGCATGTTCAGTCAATTGTTTTAAAATCATTGGTTCCTGAAACAGATTTTCTTACTAAAGATGGTTTGCAATGGCTAAGTGATAATATGTTTACAGAAACTATTGAGATGAAGGTAGGAAAAAAAGTGTTTACTGAAGATCGTAATTTTTCAATCTTTGAATTAATCCAACAGGGGGCTTTTTTAAGCGATGGACAGCTGTTTAAGCAAATTAATACAATTCTTGAATCGTAATTGGAAATTATTGTAATGAGAAAAGGTAAATAGTTGATGTTAAATTATTTACCTTTTTTTAGTTTTTTAACTTTTGTTTAAACTTTTATGTTTTTTTATACCCGTATTTCTACGTGTTTTTTTGCAATGTTTAAAGAATTCACACTTCATAC
>SEBM01000300.1 GCA_004296145.1 Flavobacterium sp. | reverse complement strand
ATACTATATTTTTACTTACTAAAATAATTTAATAACAATTTCGTTTTTTAAGCCTATGAAACAAGCCCTATTTCTATATCTGTTTTTGATTCCTTTTGCTTCATTTTCTCAGATAAATGGCAGCTTCACGCTGGATTGGCAAAGCAAAAAAGAGATGGGTTTTGGTGACCATAAAATTGTTATTCCTTATTTTTCCGGAAGCGCTTTTCGGTTCGATACTTCCAAAAAAAGCATAAGTTTGATGCTAAACCTCGGCGAATCGAACTATTCAAACGGCAGTTTTCTTCTAGTTACGAACGTTTTGTATGAGACAATTTCAACTGGTGAATTAGGTGACTTAACACTACAAAACATCCCTGAGAAACCAAATGAAACGTTAAAAGTTGCTTCGGCAAGAGATAAAAAGCAAGCTTTTATTTCTTTGGATCCTATTATTAAGGAAGGAAATAGTTTTAAACGAATAAAATCATTTTCATATTCAATAAACAATAACACAGCCAAAAGTACTAATTCTTCTGCCTTTCAAAAATCAAGTGCGATTTACAATTCAGTTTTGGCTTCAGGTGATTGGTATCGGTTTTATATCGAAAAATCAGGTGTTTATAAAATTTCAAAATCGTTTTTACAAAGTTTAGGATTTGATGCAGGTAAAGTTGATCCAAGAAGAATCAAAATATATGGTAACGGAGGAAAAATGCTCCCTCTTGCAAACAATATATACTATCCGGATGATTTAACCGAAAATGCAATTCAGGTTCCCGGAGAAAATGACGGCGTTTTTGACAATGATGATTATATACTATTTTATGGTGAAGGAACCGAAAACTGGAATACAGAGAGCCAGACCAATATAAACGTTTACGATTCAAAGTCTTACTATTATATTACAGTTACCGGCGGAGACGGAAAACGAATTCCAACTTTCAACCAGCCAACAAACAGCACTACATTAGAACTAAACACTTACGACGACTATCAATATCACGAAATCGACAAAACAAATATCGCTCACACGGGACGACAATGGTTTGGAGAAGCATTTGATATTAATGCCGAACAGGAGTTTGAATTCAGCTTTCCAAATATTGACGCTTCAATTCCTGTAAAAATAGAACTAAGTGCCATTTCTGCTGCCTTTACACCTACTTCATTTGTAATATCTTCTAATGGACAAAATATCGGAACCTTAAATTTTCAGAATTTAATTACCAACTCTAATGTAAAATTTGATTCTAAAAAACTACCTGCTAATACCACATTTACCGGTGCAGAAAATATCAAAATCAAACTTACCTATAATAATAATGGAGTTCCTGGTTCAAAAGGATATCTGGACTACATTAATCTAATTGCCAAAAGAAAACTACTGGGAACAGGAAAACAATTTAAGTTTCAATATGACCAGGCTGGTTCTGTTGCCGGAACTGTCAATTACACCATTAGTAATGCATCTGGAATTTCTCAAATCTGGGATATTACAGACCTATATAATATATCAAAAATTGAAAACACAAATCAGGCAAGTTTTAGCTTCAAAGCTTCTTTAGGAGAAATAAGAAAATATATAGCTATAGATCCATCTGATTATTTTACTCCTTTAAAAGATAGTCAATCCAAAATTGCGAATCAGAATCTAAAAGGAACTCTTTTTAGAAATAACCAAAGCACATTTCAGGATATTGATTATGTGATTATTTCTCCAAAATCATTATCGTCTCAGGCTGAAAATTTAGCCAATTTTCATAGAAATAATTCTAATCTGAACGTAAAAGTTATTTCACTGGAAAACATATATCAGGAATTCTCTTCAGGAAAACAAGATGTTGCGGCAATCAGAAATTGCATTAGATATATATATGACAATGCATCTTCAACAGAAAAGAGATTAAAATATGTAAATTTATTTGGTGATGCTTCTTATGATTATAAAGACCGCATTCAGAACAATAATAATATCGTTCCTACCTATCAGTCTTTAAGCAGTAATACAATTGGAGAAGGATCATTTGCGTCAGATGATTTTTTTGGACTGATGGATGCTGAAGAAGGCAATTTAACTTCATTTGCTAAAGGAATTGATATTGCAATAGGAAGAATGCTGGTTTCTGATAATTCTCAGGCCCAGGAAATGGTCAATAAGGTTTTGGAATATCACAATGCAAAATCTTATGGAAACTGGAGAAATAATGTTGTTTTAATTAGTGATGATGCAGACCAAAGCTCTGATGCGTCTTTACAATCCAGACAAAATGCCCTAGCAGATCTTATAACTACAGAAAAACCATTTTTTAATGTGGATAAAATCCTTCTAGACTCTTACACCCAGGAAGCGTCTTCCGGAGGATCCAGATACCCAAAAGCCAGAACCGATATTTTTAATGCTTTTGAAAAAGGCGCTTTGGTTTTTAATTATTTAGGACACGGAGGTGAAGACGGATTGGCAAGCGAAAGAATTTGGGAGAAATCTGATGGCCAAAACCTGAACAATCAATACAAATATCCTTTATTTATCACTATTACCTGCGAATTTTCACGGTTTGATGATCCTACACGGCCAACTGCGGGCGAATATACTTATTGGAATCCAAAAGGTGGTGCCATTTCAATGCTGACAACCATACGCGAAATAGGTCAGCCTAATGCCGAAAGCTTTAATGACGTTCTTAGCAAAAATTTACTTGCATACGGCTCTAATCAATATATTACAATTGCCGAAGCGTTGCGTATTTCTAAGAACGAAAGCCCTAGTTCAGCCAGTAATGTTGTTTTTTATATAGGAGATCCTGCATTGATGTTGGCTATTCCAAAACCACGAATTAATTTAACAAAAGTAAACGACGTTGTGATCTCGCAACCTATTCCTGATTTTAAATCTTTGTCGAAAATTAAAATTACGGGCGAAATTACAGATGAAAACAATACGCTTTTAAGCAATTATAATGGGGAATTATCAACCGCTATTTTTGACAAGATAATCACAAGTTCAACATTAAACAATGATGGATATAGCCCTGCAATGTCATTCAAAACGCTTGGCGAGACTATCTTTAGAGGAAATGCTTCTGTAAAAAACGGACAGTTTGAATTTAGTTTTGTGGTACCGAGAGACATACGCATTCCTGTAGATAACGGACGAATTAGTTTTTATTCAAAAAAAGAAACCGTTCTGGAAAATCAATCCGGTTACAACACTACTATTAAAATAGGAGGAATAAATGAAAATGCCCCTCAGGACAATATAAATCCAAAAGTGAAGTTATATATGAACGATGAAACTTTCGTTTCGGGTGGAATTACGAATAGTTCTCCTTTCTTATTGGCTTTTTTGGAAGATGAAAATGGTATAAATACCGCTAGCGGAATCGGTCACGATATCGTAGCAGTTTTAGATGGAGATGTTAGTAATCCTTATATATTAAACGATTACTATCAGACCAAACTAGACGATTACACAAATGGAAACCTACGTTTCCCGTTACGAAATTTAGAAGCAGGATTGCATACTATAAGTTTTACAGCATGGGATGTTTATAATAATCCCGTGACAAGCGAAATACAATTTATAGTTGTAGGAGATGAATCGCTTACTTTGTCACACGTTCTCAATTATCCGAATCCATTCTCAACCTACACTCAATTTTGGTTTTCACACAACAGACCGTATGAACCTTTAGACGTTCAGGTTCAGGTAATGACAATTACAGGAAAAGTAGTCTGGACAAAAAATCAGGTTATTACAACGGAAGGATTTTTATCGAGAGAAATAACATGGGACGGAAGAGATGATTTTGGAGACAGGATTGGGAAAGGAGTTTATATCTATAAACTTACAGTAAAATCTAATTTAACAAATAAAAAAGCAGAAAAATACGAAAAACTTGTAATCTTATAATAATATATATATTTTTACCACAAACATATTTAGCCCCATAAATGAAAAAAATATCACTCCTAATAATCTGTTTTCTAGTAATTTCTATCGCAAAAGCGCAGGACATTGTCCCAATCACAACCGGAGTTCCCTTTTTATTAGTAGCCGCAGATGCAAGAGCAGCTGGTATGGCAGATCAGGGTGTTGCAACTTCAGCAGATGCTTTTTCACAACAGTGGAATCCTGCTAAATATGCTTTTTCTGTTGACAAACAAGGTTTTTCAGTTAGTTACACTCCTTATTTAACAGACTTAGCCAATGACATCTCTCTTGGTCAGGCAACTTATTACAATAGAATCAACGAGCGAAGTGCTTTTGCCGGAAGTTTACGCTTTTTTGGATTTGGCGACATTGAATTAAGAAGAGATCCAAATGACACGCCAAATGTTGTATCGCCAAATGAATTTGCTATAGATGGTTCATACTCTCTAAAACTAAGTGATGAATTTTCAATGGCAGTTGCAGCAAGATATATAAGATCAAATTTAAAAATTGCTTCAGAAGATGTTGATGCATCAGCTGCAAGTACCTTTGCAATAGATGTTGCCGGATTTTATCAATCTGAAGAAATTGCTTATTCTGACTTTAACGGAAGATGGAGAGGTGGTTTTAATATCCAGAATATAGGACGAAAAATAAGTTATGATAATGATGATATCAGTGCTAACTTCTTACCTGCTAACTTAAGATTAGGCGGAGGATTTGATTTTATCCTTGATGATTATAATAAAGTAGGTGTTAGTGTGGAATTCACAAAACTTTTGGTACCTACTCCTCCGGGACCTGGAACACCAGTAGACACTAATGGAGACGGAGATTTATTAGATCCTGAAGATATTACTCAGGATGAAGCAAACAGTATAAGCTACAATAAGTATAATGATATCGGCTGGGCTGAAGGAGTTTTTAAATCTTTTGGTGATGCGCCGGGGGGCTTTAGCGAAGAATTAAAAGAAATCACATATAGTATCGGAGCTGAATATATGTATCAGGATTCGTTTGCAGTGCGTGCGGGATATTTCCACGAAAGCCCTGAAAAAGGAGCCCGTAAATTTTTCTCTATAGGAGCTGGCTTCAAATATAATGTAGTAAAAGTTGACGTTTCTTATTTATTTTCAGCATCAAAAGTTAAAAATCCGTTAGAAAATACGCTTCGTTTTTCTTTAACGTTTAACTTTGGCGATAAATACGAAGTTTACTAAACAATAAAATATACAATAATTACAAATCCAAATTTCTGCTTAAGGGAATTTGGATTTTTTTTCCCTTATAAAGAATGAAAGAAATAAGCTTTACATCGTCATTTTTATCTTATAATTCATTAGAAGAA
>SEBM01000007.1 GCA_004296145.1 Flavobacterium sp. | reverse complement strand
GTAGTAATAATACAAAATCTGATTTAAGAAATTTAAAAACAACCTTGAATTACAGTGGTTTTCAGGCACTTTTAAAAAAAATTAAAAATATTTTCAAAGCCACACAATAAAGTTACACACCTTACGTTATAACTATTTGTAAATTAGAATTTTAATGAGTTTAGCAAAAATTGAGTTAGTTAGTTTTGTTTTAGTATTTTGAAAAGGCGTTCCTAAACAAGTTAAGAACGCCTTTTCTATTTTTATAAGTTTTCAGTCGCAGTCTCAGTTTTCAGTGCGACCGAATACTGTAAACTGAGACTGCGACTGTATACTAATAACTAAGTTCCACAATAGATTTCACTTTGTCTAAAGTCACCAATTGATTTTCGCCTAAACCTTTCCAGCCTCTTTCATCAAAACGGTTTACAATAAAATCTGCTGTTTTATCATAATCATTTGTGTATTGCGAAAGTTTGGTGTCCATTCCCATTGTGTGGAAAAATTCTACCGTTTTATTGATCGCTTCTTTAGCCACTTCATCATCAGAACCAGTTAAATTAAAGATTCTTCTTCCGTATTGCGCTAATTTTCCTTTTTTGGTTTCAAACATTACATTGTATAAACTTGGGCCGATAATTGCCAAAGTTCTTGCGTGGTCAATTCCGTAAAGAGCAGTTAATTCATGACCGATCATATGTGTTGCCCAGTCTGCAGGAACACCTTTTTGAATCAATCCGTTCAAAGCCATTGTACAGCTCCACATAAAATTGGAAGCCAAAGTATAATCAGCCGGATTTTCTACAACGCCCGGACCAACTTCAATTAAAGTCTGTAAAATTCCTTCGGCAATTCGGTCTTGTAAAAAACCTTCGTGCGGATACGTTAGATATTGTTCCATAACGTGTGTATAAGCATCTACCACACCATTTTGCAATTGTCTTTTTGGTAAAGACGTAATAACCGTTGGGTCGCAGATAGAAAATTTAGGAAACAAAGCGCTTCCGCCTGAAGATAATTTTTCCTGAGTTGCTTTAATGGTTACAACATATCCGGAATTCATTTCGCTTCCCGTTGCAGGCAAAGTCAAAACAGTTCCAAAAGGCACAGCGTTTTCTTTTATTAAAAGACGTTTCTGCAAAATATCAATTGGATTTCCTTCAAAATTTACGGCTGCAGAAATAAATTTCACACCATCAATTACAGATCCACCGCCAACAGCCAGAATAAAATCGATTTTTTCTGCTTTAATAATGTCAACTGCTTTCATTAAAGTTTCAAAATGAGGATTTGGTTCGATTCCGCCAAATTCAACAATATCAAAACCTTTTAAATTCTGAATAACTTGTTCGTGAATTCCGTTCTGAAAAATACTTCCACCGCCATAAGCCAAAAGAATTTTTGCATCTTTTGGAACTAATGTTGAAAGTTTTTCTATTTGTCCTTTTCCGAAGATTAAATTCGTCGGATTGTATAATTCGAAGTTGAGCATGAATTTTTTTTTTAAGGTTCTAAGATGCTAAGGTTCTGAGGTTCTAAGTTTTTTCTTAGAATGCAGATACGTAGCATTAATGTTTATTTAATTATTTTTTATATTCTAAGATTCAAGGTTCTAAAACACTAAGAGACAAAGATTGTAAAAACCTTAGAACCTTAGCAACTCAGAACCTTAGTACCTTACTATTTATTTAGCTTGTCCAACAATTTTCCAGCCACCAATTTAGACGATGCAGGATTTTGACCTGTAATTAAAAGGCCGTCTTCAACTGCGTAAGGTGCCCAGTTTGGTCCTTTAGAAAAAACACCTCCGTTTGATGATAAAGCATCTTCTAATAAAAACGGAACCACTTTTGTTAAACCAACGGCTTCTTCCTCTTCATTAGTAAAACCCGTAACTTTTTTGCCTTTTACTAAATAGTCGCCATTTACTTTTACGTTTTTCAAAACTGCAGGTGCGTGGCAAACAAACGCAACTGGTTTTTTATGTGTGTAAAACGATTCAATTAAAGCAATAGAATTTTTATCTTCTACTAAATCCCAAAGCGGACCGTGTCCTCCAGGATAAAATACCGCATCATAATCTTTCTGATTAATAGTCGAAAGTTTGTGCGTATTTTTTAATTTTTCCTGTAAAGTTTTATCCGCATCAAATCTTTTTGTGTCTTCTGTTGCCGAAGAAGGATCTGCACTTTTAGGATCAATTGGTGGTTGTCCTCCAAGCGGAGACGCAATTGTAATTTCTACTCCTTTATCTAATAATTCATAATAAGGTGCAGCAAATTCTTCTGACCAGAATCCTGTTTTTTCTCCCGTATTGCCCAGTTTATCATTGCTGGTAACAACAAATAATACTTTTTTCATCTTTTTATTTGATTTTTGAGCAACAGCCGAAAAGCTGATCGCTGTGAATATTGTAATTCCGAGTAAAGCTATTTTCTTCATGATTTAAATTTTTAACAAATTTACGGCTTAAGTGATATCAGTAAAAATAAAATAAACTATGTTTGTTATAAACAAATTTATATCATGGTAAATCTCGAATGGTACAGAACATTTAAGGCGGTTTATAAAAACGGAAATTTTTCGGTAGCCGCAAAAGAGTTATTTATGAGTCAGCCTGCCGTTAGTCAGCAGATCTCTATGCTTGAAGCTCATGTTGGAAATAAATTGTTTAACCGAAAATCAAAAGGTGTCGAACCAACCGAATACGCTAAGTTACTGAATAATTTAATAATAGACGCGCTCGATCGTTTGGAAAGTGTCGAAGTCGGTTTCAGGGCAAAAGCAGAAGATGCGAACCGGTTAATTTCCGTTGGAATCTCAAAACATCTTTTTGATTGTGTTGGGAATCTTTTAATTTCAAAATTTGATCTGATTGATTTTACTTTTGCAGAAAACGACGAACTTTTCGCTTTAGTCGATTCCAAAAAACTTGATTTTGCAATTACCACTAAAAGGTTCGATACGTTTGATACGACTTATGAAATTGTCGGGAAAATTAAACTTATAATGGTCGCGCCATCAAGTTTGGATATATCAGACTTTCGTCAGAAATTAAAAGCAGATAATTATACCGAACTTGAACAATGGCTTAACAGTCAAAAATGGTACAGTCACGATGCAAGAATTCCGCATATAAAATTATTCTGGCTGTATGCTTTTAATAAAAAAAGACCTTCAATGGTTCCTAATTATATCATTCCGTCAGAATCTGAAATGCTTAGACTTTTGTCTAAAAATGAAGGTGTAGCAGTGACCTGGAATTGCAATGCAAGAAATTATATTAAAGAAAATAAACTTCAGTTGGTCTGGAATAATTTTCATGTGCCCGAAGAATTTGTTTATTTGTTAACACCGAAAAACAATAATGCTAATTCGTTTTTTGATATTATAGCGAAGGAACTAAAATTGTATTTTGGGAATAGATTATAGTTTTTTTTTAGCCACGAATTACACGAATTAGTTTGGGAAAAAAATTAGTGCAATTCGTGCAATTCGTGGCAAAACCCTTTTTTTACATAAATTATTATGGAAAATCTACAAAATATCAGAGTTGCTGTTGATGCCATTGTTTTTGGATATCAGAACAGTCAATTATATGTGCTTTTGATTCAGCAGAAATTTGGTTCAAGCGAATCTTACTGGGCTTTTCCTGGCGGATTAGTTAAAAATGACGAATCGCTCAAAGATGCTGTAAAACGAGAACTGAAAGAAGAAACCAACGTAGATGTCAATTATTTTGAACAGCTTTTTACGTTTGGAGATGATATTTCGCGAGATCCCAGAAACCGCGTTGTTTCTGTTGCTTACTTTGCTTTGGTCGATCCTTCAAAATTAGAAATCAAAGCCGATTCTGATGCTGATAAAGTGCAATGGTTTAAAATTGATGAAGTTCCAAAATTGGCTTTTGATCATAATATAATTCTCAAAAAAGCCGTTGAACGTTTAAAAGCGAAACTAACTTACGAACCAATTGGTTTTGATTTACTTCCAAAAGAGTTCTTGTTTTCTGAACTCGAAAATTTATACTGTACTATTTTAGAAAAAGAAATAGAACGTCGTAACTTCCGAAAGAAAATACTCAGTTTTGGAATTGTAGAAGAAACAGAAAATTATTCGCCAATAAAAACAGGACGCCCTGCAAAATTATTTCGATTCAATAAACAGAAATACAATGATTTAGCAAAAGAAGGGTTTCACTTTGAAATAAAATTCGCTTAAACTAATATTATGATTAAACCATTTCCGTTCCATTCTGATTTAAGAGATTATTTCAAGAAACAAGACAAAACATGGTCTTGGTTTTCTGAAGAAAAAGTAAAAGTCGAACAACAAGAAGCATACAAAACCGATTTATTAAAAAATTCCTATCGCATAGATCCGCAAACGGAGCCGAAAGTGTATGAAATTTTACAAGTCGCAAAAGATAAACTGGGAATCATTATTCCGATTACGATTTACCAGTCGCAAACTATTGATGGTAATAATGCCGGAGTGGTGTTTTTTGAAAAAGAAGCACACATTATTCTTTCCGGAACCATTTTAAAATTACTAAATGATGCTGAACTGCTGGTTTTGTTCGGACATGAATTGTCGCATATTCTGCTTTTTAATTTAGAAAATGGCGATTTTGAAATCACAAACAGAATCATCAATACCATTGCGAGCGATTCTAACAGCGAATTGTTTTATTACGAAACTGCCAGACTTTACCAACTTTATACCGAATTATTTTGTGATCTCGGCGCGCTAAAAGTGAGCGGAAGCCTGGAAACTACCATTGAAACTCTAGTTAAATTAAATACCGGTTTAGAAAAAGTTTCTGCCCAAAGTTATTTAAAACAAGCCGACGAAATCCTCGAAAGAATACAAAAAGGTTCAGACGGAGAAACGCATCCCGAAAATTTTATCCGTGCCAAAGCATTAGAGATTTTCCAAAACGATAATGCCAGTTTTTATTCCAAAACAGAAAAAATTATTTCGGGTAAAATCGATCTTCATCAATTGAATTTATTCACTAAAAAACTGGTTTTTGACATTACGAAAGATTTAGTTTCAATTGTTTTAAAACCAAAATGGACACAATCTGAACATTGCATTGCGATGTACAAACAGTATTTTTCTAATACAGACAGAAAAACGGATATTGTTATTGAAGAGCCTTTCAAACTAAAAATAGAAAACAGCAGGAAAAACCTAAAAGAGTATTATAGCTATGTAATGCTCGATTTTGCTTTGTGCGATCCGGATTTAAAAGATGCTTTTGTCGGACATATTTTGGATATTTCTGAACAATTAGGACTTGAAGAGGAGATAAAAACGATTTTGAAAAAGGAATTAAATCTCACCGACAAGACGTATAAAACCTTTAGCCAAAACTGCACGGCGACATTAAACACTATTCTACAATCTGATCTCGAAAATACTTATTAAGATGATTGCACCCATAAAAGAATCAGCTTTCTATCAATTTATTACAGAAAATTTTCAAAAAGGGAAATTTTCCAGCGATGATATTATTGCGATAATTTTGCCTTTATTAAAAACGGTTTCGACTATTCATAATCAGGGAAAAGTGGCTTCGTTAGATACTATTTCTACGATTTACATCGAAAACGGACATCTTCATATTACCGATAATGCATTCGAAGTAAAACAAAATCTGAAACCCATTCAGGAATTGTTCGAAAGTAAAAGTAAAGCATTCGAAATTTCCGGCCTTCATTATAATACTACCGAAATTGGAGAAGAAATAACTCGTGAATATGGCGATAAAAGTGTTTCTGAAAAGGAAGAAGAAAACACTAAAAAAGCCATTTATGTAAAAGATTACAGTTGTTTTGAATTTGAATTTGATCATCACGATCCTGTAACCGATATTTTTGTTTTGGGAATGATTTTGGCGAGTATAACGCTTCAATTTGATTTTACAGATCTTGATGATGTAAAGCGTTTTGTAGGATACAGAAAAAAAATGTATTTTCTGAACAGTAAAATAAATCCCGCGATTGCGAATATTATTCTCGGAATGACCGAATTAAATCGTGAAAAACGCTGGAAAGATGTCAACGAGATAATCGAAAAACTGAGAAATTACAGAGATTACGATCCTGAAAATGAATACGATCTTTCGAGTTTGATTGATGCAAAAGTTCAGAACAAAAATCAGTTTATTCACGAAAAACTCCGCAACCGATTATTCGATAATAGTAAACGCAACCGACTTTTATATTTTCAACCAAATTTAAAGTTCTTAAATCTTACCGTTTCTTCGGTTCCACAGGCATTAGATTATCAAAACATTGACCCAAATTCTATTTTTTACTGGAATGAGGAAATTTCAAAAAAAATAAGCAAAACCAGTACTATTTCGCTCGATAAATATTTAGAAATTGGCGAGAATCCTTATATCGTACCTACGCTCGATAAGATACGTCTGGAAGCCAATAAAGATATTAATGAATACGGTTTTAGTCAGTTAAAATTAGTTATCTGCAACCTGAATTGGTTTAATACAAAAGAAAATAGTTCGGAGAAAATAGTTTCACCTTTGCTTTTGGCTTCTGTAACGCTGACCAAGAAAAAAGGTTTAAAAGATCAGTATTCGTTAGAATTCCTTGATTCTGAAGTCGAGATAAATCCAGTTCTGGCAAATGTGCTCAAAGAATTGTACGACATTCGGCTTCCCGAAAGAATTCAGCTTTCTGAAACAAAAATCGAATCGGTTTACGAATTATTACGCGTACAAGTCGAAAAAAACAATTCAGGAATTGCTCTGGATTATATTGACAAGCCGAAAATAAAACTGATTTATTCTCAGGCCAAACAAATCCTGACACAGTTTAATAAACGCTCCAAAAAGAAACAAGCAATTCAGGATCAACGCAGTCTGAATTATTCGTATCAGCAGGAAAATTTTCAGCCGTATGGTTTAGAATTATTCCGTAATTACGTTTTTACGCAGGCGTCTTCTTTAGAATATTTGATAAACAGCGATATCAAAAGAAATCCGCAGTTTTTTAATGAAAACAAAACCATAGAAAGAGAATTTTATCAGCTTGACGAAGGCGAGACAAATCCTTTCCGTTGGGAATTTGATACCTGTAACCTGATTCTGGGTAATTTTAATTATAAAAAAATGTCACTCGTTCGCGATTACAATCAGGTAATTGAGAACGATATTGAGAGTAATGTTTTTAAAAACCTGTTCGATTCATTAGCGCAGAAAAATTTTAAAAACGAATTAGAATCCGGAAACAGTTTTACCACAACCTTTAATGTGGTGGCAAGCGATCCGACGCAAAACAATGCGGTAAAATATTCTGAAACCGGAGAAAGTTATATTATTCAGGGACCACCGGGAACCGGAAAATCGCAGACGATTGCCAATTTAATTGCCAATTATGTCGCCGGCGGAAAAAAAGTTTTATTCGTCTGTGAAAAACGTGCCGCGCTCGATGTCGTTTTTTATCGATTAAAAAATCAGGGATTAGACGATTTATGTTGTTTGATTCACGATTCGCAAGCCGATAAAAAAGAATTTATTTTAGATTTAAAACAGACATTCAACGACTTTACCGCTTCAAAAAACAAATTTCAGGCAATAGCAGATAAACGCGAAAAACTGGTTCGCGAAATTGACGCCGAAATCAATAAAGTCGCGTCGTTTCATGATTTTATGAATGCTGAAATTGATGCCGAAAACAACATTACAATTAAATCTCTTTTTGATGTTTTAGTTTCCAATTCGCACAAAGCTTTATTGGATAATCTGAATATTCTGGACGATAATGCAGGTTTGCAGGATTGGAATAAAAATCGCGAAGTTTTAGAGAAATGGTACGCTATAAATCAGGAAACCAATCAGTCTGAGTTTTTCTCTGTACATCCTTTCCGTTTTTTAAGAATGGATGTTTTTCATAAATACAAACATATTTCAGAGTTAAAAAATGATCTCGAAAACAGTCAGGAAGTACTGGAAAATATTTCAGAACGATTGGATTTTATTACTATTCCAACAGAAATAGATACTTTTTTTGAGATTCAGAAATTCCTGCGCAAAGCAATGGCGACTTTTATCTATTTTGATACTAATATGTCAGAATTACTAGAGCAAAACAGCAGTCTTTTCAGATCGCTGGAAAACGATGTTCAGACTTTGTTAAAACTGAGAAATGATATTGAAAAATCTGCGAAACAATATCCGTATTGGAAAACAACTATATCTGAAACCGATGCCAAAACCGCTTTGGAAATCATCAGAAAGAACGAAAGCAGTTTTTTCAATTTTATAAATTCAGATTATAAAAAGACAAAAAACGAAATTCTTGCGGTTTACGACATCAATAAACATACTGTAAAACCAAGTTTAATAGTGGTTTTAGAGAATTATTTATCTCAATTTGAGCAGGAAGAAAAGTTCAATACTTTAAAAAGTGATTTCGAAAGCAAATATAATCTCGGCGATTTATTCGAATTAAAATACCATACCGAAACGATTAAGAAAGAACTGGACGAAACAGTTTTAAAGTTTGCCGAAAACTTAGATACATCAGAAAGAAAGGAAGTTACTGACATAAAGAATTTGTTCTTAAAAGTAAGTTCTGCTTTAGTCAACAGCATTGAAAATTATGAAAATTTAAGTTTATCAGAAATTGAAAACCAGATCACGGCAATCAATTCCAAAAAGGTTTATTTTGATTTATATGCTTCTTTTTTTGATGAAATTCAGGATTTAAATCCGTCTGTAATTCAATTATTAAAAGGGAAGAAAATCCCGCTTGAGCATCTTAAAATTACTTTAGCAGAAAGATCATTAGAAAAGTATTATGCGATAAATTATACGCATAAGAAATTCAATATGGACATGTTGCATACTTCCATTCAAAAAGTAAAGAAAATGTATGCTGATTTATTAGAATTGAATGGAAAATATATTGTTGCCAAACAAATCAGTAATCTAAAAGAACTGATTCTGACTTCAGAAATGTCTGTTTCCGGAATGACAGCAGAACAAAAAGAAGCCAAAAAATCAATAACCGAAGGAAGAAAAATTCTGGAAAACGAATTCAGTAAAAGCATCAGATTTAAATCAATCCGTGATTTAGCCTCTTCAGAATCAGGTCAGATTATCCGCGAAATAAAACCCGTTTGGTTAATGAGTCCGCTAAGTGTTTCGGATACTTTGCCCGTAAACGAAAACTATTTTGACGTCGTTATTTTTGACGAGGCCAGTCAGATTACACTCGAAGAAGGATTGGTGCCCATTTACAGAGCCAAACAGACGATTATTGTGGGCGACGAAATGCAGATGCCACCAAGTAATTTCTTCGGAAGTTCATCCGGAAATCAGGACGATTTATGGAAAGATGCAACCGAAGAAGACGATGATTATTTTTCTTTGGATGCCGATAGTTTTCTGACACAAGGCGCGCGCAAATTCCCGTCGATCATGCTCGGATGGCATTACAGAAGTAAACATGAAGCTTTAATTGGTTTTTCAAATGCTTCTTTTTACGACAGTAAACTGCTTACAATTCCGGATTTAAAAGATCACAGCAAACTTTCTGAACCTATTATTGTTGAAGATGTCAAAAATGCGAAAGCCAATTTAGAACAGCTTTTTTCTAAACCGATCTCGTATCATTATATCAAAAATGGTGTTTACAATAACCGTTCAAATACATTAGAAGCACAATATATTGCTAATATGGTTCGAGAACTTTTAACGCAGAATAAAGAACAAAGTATCGGAATTGTAGCTTTCTCGATGGAACAGCAAAACGAAATTGAAACTGCTATTGAGGCACTTTGCATAGACGATAAAGTTTTTGAAAACCTTTTGGAAGAAGAATACAAACGAATTGAAAACAATCAATTTGTGGGGCTTTTTGTCAAAAATCTGGAAAATGTGCAAGGTGACGAGCGCGACATTATTATTATGAGTACTTGTTTTGGATATAATCCGAATGGAAAAATGCTGATGAATTTTGGTCCAATCAACAAACGAGGCGGTGAAAAACGTCTGAATGTAATTTTTTCGAGAGCCAAGAAAAGTATGTGTGTAGTAAGTTCGATCAAGTATTTTGATATTAAAAACGAATATAATGAAGGCGCGAATTATTTTAGAAAATACCTTCAATATGCTGAATTGGTTAGTTTAGGACAATTGGAATCGGCCAATAATGTCCTGAATTCTATAAACAGTAAAAACAGCGCTGGAACTTCGAGCATTATTGCAGATCAAATTCAGGAAGAAATTTCTAAAATGGGTTATTCTGTAGTTAAAAATATTGGTCAGAGTAAATTTAAATGTCATTTAGGAATCAAAAAAACAGCCGAAGACGAAGAATTTGTTTTAGGAATTATGATTGATGACGATGTACATTATGCAAATGATGATATTTTGGAACAATATCTTTTAAGACCGGAAATTCTAAAAAGCAACGGCTGGAATGTCTGCCAGATTTATGCGAAAGACTGGATAGAAAATAAACCGCGCGTCTTGAAAATGATTGGCGCTTCATTAAAAAATGAACATTTCTTTGAAGAAGTAGCATTTGAAAGTGTAAATACAGAGATTGAAACAGCGGAAGAAGAAAGCCAAAATCAAGCATTTAATGAAAATATTATTTTTGAAAGATATCTTAATACTTCAAACGGAAGTAATAAATTCTGGGAAATAAGTCAGGACGACAAAAATATTATTGTGCAATACGGCAGAGTAGGAACCAAAGGCCAAAAAATGGTAAAATCCTTTGACAGTGAAGATATTGCAACAAAAGAAAAGCGAAAATTAATAGCCCAAAAACTGGCGAAAGAATATTATAAAGAATAAAAAAATACTCTTTTGCGTAAATTTTACACAAAATAAATTGTTTATTAAAAATTTAATTCTACATTTGCGTATAATTAACGCAAACTAAAAAACTATGATACTAAATCTCGACCCAAAATTCGCTCCTTTTCAAAATCAGGAACAAATCAAATTTCAAAGTTTTACTTTTTCTGGAGGCGAACCTCACATTAAAATCGTTCCGGATTTTGATACCAACAGAAAAGTTACCATTACACATAGGTTAAATTCTTTCAATGATTTAGGATTGCTGTGCGTAACGGTTGATGCTTTAAGAAGAATGGATGTAAAAATTATAGAATTGTTTATTCCTTATTTTCCGGCCGCACGACAAGACCGTGTTATGATTCCGGGCGAACCGTTGTCTGTAAAAGTATATGCAGATATTATAAACGCCATGCAGTTGAATAAAGTTTTTGTTTTTGATGCGCACTCAGAAGTGACTCCGGCTTTATTGAACAACAGTACCGTAATTCCGAATTATACTTTTATTCAACAAGTAATAAAAAGTATCGGAAATGATGTGAAATTAATTTCTCCAGATGGTGGCGCTTTGAAAAAAATCTACAAAGTTTCTGAGTTTTTAGGCGGTGTAGAAGTGGTAGAATGCAGTAAAAGCCGTGATGTAAAAACAGGAAAATTATCTGGTTTTAAAGTGTACAATGATGATTTAGAAGGAATGGATTGTTTGATTGTAGACGACATTTGCGACGGAGGAGGAACTTTCGTAGGATTAGCAGAAGAATTAAAAAAGAAAAATGCCGGAAAATTATACTTAGCGGTAAGCCACGGAATCTTTAATAAAGGTTTTGAAGTTTTAGACTGCTTTGATAGGATTTTCACAACGAACTCTTTTAAAGATTTTGAAGGAGAAAACGTTGAGGTTGTAAAATTAGAATTATGAATAAAAATTATAGAGTAGAAATAGCAAACAAAACCTTAGAAATCATAAAAAATGGTTTTTATGAATATAAAGGAAAAAAGATTGACATAAAAAAAGAACTTCAAGAATCGATACAAAATACGTTTACAATTGCACCAAACGACTGGGACGCAATCTTGAAAACGCCAATTGAAAACCAGTTTGAAACAGAAATCGTAACGAAAAACTGTTCTACTATTGAAGCAATTGCAGAAGAGAAAAATGGTAAAATCTGTGTTTTGAATTTCGCTTCTGCGAAAAATCCGGGAGGAGGGTTTTTAGGAGGTGCTTCGGCTCAGGAAGAAAGTTTAGCAAGATCTTCCAATCTTTATGAAACGCAGATTAAAGAAAAAACAATGTATGATTTTAATAAAAATCGATCGTCGTTTTTGTATTCAGATTATATGATTTATAGTCCGAATGTTTTGTTTTGGAATGATGATAATGGAGATTATTTTGAAAAGCCATTAGTCGCTGACATCATTACAGCACCAGCACCCAACAAAGGCGCGATGTTACAGCATAACAGAAAAGAAGAAATTGCTGAAACAGAAGAGATTTTCAAAAAAAGAATGAATAAAGTATTGGCAATAGCTTTAAAGCAAAAAAGTGACACATTGATTTTAGGAGCCTGGGGTTGTGGTGTTTTTAGAAATGAACCTAAAGAGGTAGCAAATTTATTCAAAGCAGTTATTGAAGAAAAATATTCAGGAGCTTTTAAAAAGATAGTCTTTGCCATATTTGACAATTCTGAAAAGAAAGCAAATTTTAAGGTTTTTGATGATGCTTTTAAAAATTAATAATATTTAAGTAACTGGATTTAAATAAATTGACATGAAAGTAATTTACCCAATTAACGAAATTGAAACAGAAGGAATAAAAATATTTCTCGCAGGAACAATCGATATGGGTAATTCAACAGATTGGCAACAAAAAATAATCGATGTTTTTCAGGATCTCAATTCAGAGAAAGAAATCGTAATCTTAAATCCAAGGCGAAAAAGCTGGGATTCGAGTTGGATTCAATCTATAGAAAATAAGCAGTTTAGTGATCAGGTAAATTGGGAATTAGATGCTTTAGAATTATCAGATTTCATTATTATGTTTTTCGATAAAAATTCTCAATCGCCAATTTCAATGCTTGAACTCGGTTTGTTTGCAGATTCAAAAAAAATGCTGGTTTGTTGTGAGGATGGTTTTTGGAGAAAAGGAAACATCGATATTGTTTGTAAACGAAAAGGAATTCCAACTTTTAAAACATTAGAAGATTTAGTTACCGTATTAAAAAATAAAATCAATCGTGATGAAATATAGTATTGAGCAATTAATTGCTCAAAAACAAGACAATAAATTTCTGTTTTTCTGGGGACATCAGCCCAATAAAGACGGAAGTGTTTCTAAAACCTGTTTCAGCCAATGGTGGTTAAGTTCTTTTGAAGTAAATGGAATCACTTATAAAACCGCCGAACATTGGATGATGGCGAAAAAAGCCGAGTTATTTAATGATCAGAAAGTTTTAGAAAAAATAATCCAATCAAAAACTCCGGCCGAAGCCAAAAAGTTAGGACGTGAAGTAAAGAATTATGTAGATACAATCTGGCTCGAAAACAGATTTGAAATCGTAAAAGAAGGCAATCTGCTTAAATTCAGTCAGAACAAAGATTTAAAAGAATTTTTGATCAACACAAACGAAAGAATTCTGGTCGAAGCAAGTCCGGTAGATCCAATTTGGGGAATCGGAATGGCAAGTGATCATAAAGATGTAAATAATCCTGAGAAATGGAAAGGCTTAAATCTTTTAGGTTTTGCTTTGATGGAAGTTAGGGATGAATTGAAAAAGTAATAAAATGAAAGACATTCAATACATAAAAGGAGACGCTACAAACCCGCAAACATTAGACAATAAAATAATTGTGCATGTTTGTAATGATATAGGAGGATGGGGAAAAGGATTTGTAATGGCAATTTCAAAACGCTGGAAAGAACCTGAAAAGCAATATCGCGAATGGTTCAAATCAAAAAAAGAATTTGAATTAGGCAAAGTTCAGTTTGTTCAGACAGAAGAAGATTTATGGGTGGCTAATTTAATTGGTCAGCACAAAATCAATAAAGATGAAAATGGAGGCGCACCCATTCGATACAATGCCATTGAAGAAGGATTAAAAGAAGTTGCCATTTTTGCAAAAAACAATTCAGCTTCTGTTCACATGCCAAGAATTGGTTGTGGTTTAGCAGGAGGAAAATGGGAAATGATTGAGCCAATTATTCTCAATACACTTTCAAATAATGATATTGAGGTGGTGGTTTATGACTTCTAAAAAATTAAAATCATGAACGAAAAAGAAATAAAATCAACAAGTAAATTTCTAAGTCTTGTTTTGAGACATTCACCAGAAACTATTCATTTGAAATTGGATGAAAACGGTTGGGCAAATGTCGATGAATTGATCACAAAATGTAATCAGCATCAAAAAAAATTAGATCTAGAATTACTAAATATCGTAGTTGAAACAAACGATAAAAAGCGTTTCGCTTTTAATGAAGATAAAACCAAAATAAGAGCAAGTCAAGGGCATTCGATAGAAGTAGAATTAAATTTACAAGAGGTTCTGCCATTAGAATTTTTATATCACGGAACTATAGAAGCCAGCATTGACGGGATAAAAGAAAAAGGATTGCAAAAAATGAGTCGTCAGCATGTTCATTTGAGTAAAGACAAAGAAACAGCAATAAAAGTTGGAAGCAGAAGAGGTAAACCAATCATTTTAAAAGTCGAAGCGAGAAGAATGCAGGAAGAAGGATTCAAATTTTATCTTTCAGAAAATGAAGTTTGGCTTACGGATGAAGTTCCGGTTAAATACATTGAATTTTAAGTTATGAAAAGGACTTTCGTTATAGGAGATATTCACGGTGGATTGAAAGCTTTAATTCAACTTTTAGAGAGAATTGAAATAACAGAAAACGATCACATAATTTTTTTAGGAGATTATGTTGACGGTTGGAGTGAATCTGCACCTGTAATTGATTTTCTTATTGACTTAAGCAAAAAATACAATTGTATTTTCATTAAAGGAAATCATGATATTTGGTGTGAAGACTGGCTGGAAACAGAAAATGTCGATACGGTTTGGGCTAAACACGGAGGAGCGGGAACTATCAAAAGCTATGAAAGTTATTCAGCAGAAGAAAAGCAACAACATTTATTGTTTTTTAAAAGCATGGAAAATTATTTCATAGATAAAGAAAACAGATTGTTTATTCATGCCGGTTTTTCATCCATGCACGGACCTGAGAAAGAACATTATTCCACTAATTATTCCTGGGATCGAACATTGTGGGAAATGGCTTTAACAATGGATAAGCGTATTGCAAAAGATTCACTTACTTATCCAAAAAGATTATTGCTTTTTAATGAAATTTATATTGGACACACTCCAACTTTAAATTATGATGTTGATGTTCCGATGCAAGGTTGTAATGTTTGGAATATAGATACGGGCGCCGCATTTTACGGTAAATTATCCTGTATAAATGTTGATACAAAAGAAGTTTATCAAAGTGATATTGTCAAGGATTTATATCCAAACGAAAAAGGAAGGAATTAAAAATATCCAAATTGTAACTCTAAAAAGGTTTGTCGATTAATTTGGATTAAAATTTCAATAAGATTATTTAGAATTTAACAAACAAAATTAAATTTAAGAACATGGACGACGAATTAAAACCAAGATTTATTGAGTCATTACGTAGAAATAATGATCAGATTAGAGAAGACAGAGCAAAGACAATTGGAGAGGATTCAGAATTAATATACAGACGTAGAGTAGAAGATATCGAACTAAAAATAAAAAGACTCGAGCGCGAGCAGGAAGGTCTTATCGATATTAGTCCACTAGACAAAAACAGTTTGACGTTTGCCGATTTTCAGCCGGAAGCATTTGTTCAAAAAGACATGGAATTATCATTAACAATCAGAAATTTAAATATTCAATTGGAAGTTACAAAAAAGAGATTCGAATATTTATTTGGTAAAACATTTTAATCATGGGAGGTACAAGATACGACTTAGGCGCTCGTTTGAGCAGAGCAGAAGCAGCAGGTTACGGAAAAAAATCTGCGAGTGAAATTTTCACTCAAAATGCAAAAGGAATGGCACATGAATCTATGAATCCGAATGGCGTTACTTTTAGAGAAGCCAGAGATTCAAGTGTTCATCCAAATTCAGTTCCAATTATTTTAGGATTGGACGTTACGGGAAGTATGGGACATATTCCGCACGAATTGATAAAAGACGGTCTTCCAAAATTAATGGGAGGAATTATTCAGGGCGGTGTTCCCGATCCGGCACTTTTATTCTTAGGAATCGGTGACCATGAATGTGATGGTTATCCGTTGCAAGTCGGTCAGTTTGAATCTGGTGATGCAGAATTGGATATGTGGCTAACACGCACTTACATAGAATCTGGCGGTGGCGGAAATGCTGGAGAAAGTTATCTTTTAGCTTGGTATTTTGCGGCATTTCATACCAAAACCGATGCTTTCGAAAAAAGAAATCAAAAAGGATTGTTGTTTACCGTTGGTGACGAACCTAATTTAGACGTTCTTCCGGCATCGGCAATCAAAGAAATTATGGGTACAGGTCAGCAGACATATACGGCTAAAGAACTTTTGGACGAAGCCAGAAAATATTATGATGTATATCATATCAGCGTTTTACATTCTGATCAGGCAGTAAGAGCTAATGTAGCGTGGAAAGAATTATTAGGACAAAATTGTTTGTCTATAGAAGATCACAGAGAAATTCCGAATGTGATAAAAGGCATTATCTGCGATAGATATAAAAGCGGTTCTTCTGGAAGTGTAAACTTAGGAGGATTAGATAATATTGAAATGCTTTAAAAGTTTTGCGACTTTGCGGCTTTGCGAGATTAAAACATAAAGTTTTTTCTAAGTAACAAGAAATTTGCTCGCAAAGTCGCAGAGACGCTAAAATATTTTATTTAATGATAACAAAATGAAAAAAGCACAAATAGTTATAGGTTTAGGTTTTGGTGATGAAGGAAAAGGCATAACAACGGATTTTCTGGCAAAACAAAATCCTGAATCTATAGTTATTCGGTTTTCGGGAGGACAACAAGCGGCGCATACCGTAATGATCGAGAATAAAAAACACGTTCATTCCAGTTTTGCCAGCGGTGCACTTCGCGGTCTGCCTTCTTATTATACAGAACATTGCACCATTCATCCGACTTTTTTATTTAATGAAAGAGAAGAATTAAAAGAAAAAAACGGAAATACAGAATTACATATTCATCCGTTAGCAAAAATTACAACACCTTTTGATGTTTGGCAAAATCGAAAAAACTCCAAAAACTTAGAACACGGAACTTGTGGAAAAGGTGTTGGAGCAACAATGAAAAGGCACGAAAGTCCGTATAAGTTATTTGCGATTGATTTGATTGCGCCAAGACAAATGTTAATCGAAAAATTAAAAGGAATTGCTTATTTCTATGGATTTCTTGACGGAAGTCAGATTGAAGAAGAATTGGAGGCTTTTTTAGAAGCGATTGACAAAATAGAGTGGAAGATCAACGATTATAATTATTTAAAATCTTTCGATCATTTGATTTTTGAAGGAAGCCAGGGAATTTTGCTCGATATGGATCACGGCGTTTTTCCGAATGTGACGTATGCAAATACTACTTCAAAAAATGCTTTTGAAGTTTGTAAATTTCTAAATATCGAAAACATTGAAATGTTTTATGTCACCAGAAATTATTCAACACGTCACGGAAACGGCTGGATGAGCAACGAAAGAGAAATTACATTAAAAAACAACGAAGAAGAAACCTGTGTTTTTAACGAATATCAAAAAGAATTACGTTTCGGAGATTTAGATTACGATTTGTTGAATTATGCTTTACAATTAGACGGAGCCTATGTTTCTGCTAAAACGAAAAATTTGGTTGTAACTTGTTTAGATCAAACTGATGCTGAATTTCAACCGGAAAAACTAAATATGAAATTAGATACTATTTACGAATCGTATTCTCCATATTCAAAAGATTTCAGAAGACTTAGTCATTCTAATTAAAATAAAAAATATATTTACCAATGTTATAATTTGGAGTTTTTCCAAATCAGAAAAAAGAACTAAAAGCCATTAAAATTATGAATCCATTATTATTAACAGACGGTTACAAAGTTGACCACAGAAGACAATATCCGGACGGAACAACCTTAGTATATTCTAACTGGACACCAAGAAAATCAAGAATCGAAGGTGTTAACGAAGTTGTTTTCTTCGGATTGCAGTATTTCATTAAAAAATATATTATTCAGGATTTTGAACACTATTTTTTTAAACAGCCAAAAGAAGAAGTAGTTAAAAAATACGCCAGAAGAATCAATAATTATTTAGGCGAAAATTTAGTTGGAACCAAACATATCGAAGATTTACACGATTTAGGATATATTCCTATGGTGTTTAAAGCTTTGCCTGAAGGAACAAGCGTGCCAATTCGTGTACCGATGTTTACGATGTACAATACGATTCCAGAGTTTTTCTGGTTGACGAATTATTTTGAAACGTTACTTTCTGCAGTAGTTTGGTTGCCTTGTAACTCTGCTACAATTGCAAAAGAGTACAGAAAAGTGTTAGACAAATATGCAAAAGAAACATCGTCTGTTCCTGAATTTGTAGATTGGCAGGCGCACGATTTCTCAATGAGAGGAATGGGCGGGATCGAAGCTTCTTTAACTTCTTCTGCAGGACATTTGTTGAGTTTTACAGGATCAGATACGATTCCGGCGATTGATTTTATGGAAGAATATTACAATGCCAATTCTGATACCGAATTAATCGCAGGTTCAGTTGCTGCAACAGAACATTCTGTAATGTGTATGGGAACAACAGAAGGCGAATATGAAACTTTCAGAAGACTAATTTCTGATGTTTATCCAAAAGGAATTGTTTCTATCGTTTCTGATACCTGGGATTTATGGAAAGTTTTAACCGATTATCTTCCAAGATTAAAAGACGAAATTGTTTCTAGAGAAGGCAAAGTTGTAATTCGCCCTGACAGCGGTGATCCGGTTGATATTATCTGCGGAAATCCAAACGGAAAAACAGAACAAGAGAAAAAAGGAGTTATCGAATTACTTTGGGATGTTTTCGGCGGAAGCACAAACGACAAAGGATTTAAAGAATTAGTTCCTCAAATTGGAGCAATTTATGGCGACAGTATTACAGTTGCAAGAGCAACTCAAATCTGCGAAAGATTAAAACAAAAAGGTTTTGCTTCAACAAATGTTGTTCTCGGAATCGGATCTTTTACTTACCAATACAACACCAGAGATACTTTTGGTTTTGCCATGAAAGCAACTTACGGAGAAGTAAACGGTGAAGGAAGAGCCATCTTCAAAGATCCAATTACAGACGACGGAACTAAAAAATCTGCCAAAGGTTTAATGAAAATTGATTTAATAGACGGCGTTTATCATTTAACAGATAACGTTTCCTGGGAAGAAGAGCAAAAAGGAGAACTTAAAGAGGTTTTCAGAGATGGAAAACTATTAATTGACCAATCACTTTCTGAAATCAGAAATAACGTCAAAAAAGAGCTTACAACTGCTTAATAAAATAAAAGCCTGAATCTAAATTCAGGCTTTTTTTATGTTTTTATTTTTCCGTTCTGTTTGTCATTCTGACGAAGGAAGAATCTTCGCAAGTAACTCCGCAAAGAGAATTTAATCTGTGTCGATTTAGCAACGAAGATTCCTCCTTCGTCGTAATGACAATATTGTGTGTGTTCTACTTCTTATAAAAATTATTATGATCAATATATTCCCAAACCTTTGGAGGTAAAAGCGGTTGAATATTTTTCCCGTCTTTAATATTATTTCGAATAAAAGTTGAGGAAATCTCTACAATTGGTGCATCGATAATATGAATTTTTGGATGCGATTTTAATTCGATGTTTTCAGGTTCATCAGAAATACGCGGATACACATAAATATCATGATTATCAAGAATAACTTCATAATTTCTCCATTTATGAAGTGTCTTCAAATTGTCTTCACCCATAATTAAAGAAAACTCATTAGTTGGATATTTTTCCTGTAAATGTGCGAGCGTCACAACTGTGTAATTCGGCTGAGGTAATTTAAATTCAATATCAGAAGGTTTTATCTTCGGATAATCTTCTGTTGCCAGAAAAACCATTTCTAATCGCTGATGATCGTCTAAAAGCGTTGCTTTTTTCTTCAACGGATTATGAGGCGTAACCACCATCCAAATCTGATCTAAACCGGCAAATTCTGCCATATGGTTCGCAATAATCATATGACCAACATGAATTGGGTTGTATGTGCCGAAATATAAACCTATTTTCATTCTTTAGTACTTAGTATTTTAGTTCTTAGTCCTTAGTTTTTAAGTTTAATCTTTCGTCATAGTATTAAAGCTAAGAACTAGGTACTTAAAAACTAAGGACTAAAATACTAATCTTTAAGATTTCTTGAAAAAGCATTTATCATTTTGCTTTCTTCTTCAATCAAAAACATTATTTCGTTAAATAAATTATTATCAGAGATGAAATTTAATTCTTTTGCAATAATAATTTGTGTTTCTATTTCATTCAATGAACCTCTTGCAATATTCAAAAAATGATTGAAAGACTTATCACTTTGTCGCCCAAAACCTTCTGCGATATTTGAAGGAACAGACACGCTGGATCTTTTTAATTGGCTTGTCAAAGCATATATTTCATCTTTCGGAAAACCATTCGTAAGTTTATAGACTAAAACAACGATTTTTATTCCTTTCTGCCAAATTAGTAATTCTTTGTATGATTTAATTCCACTCATATTTTAAGTTTTGATTTAAACTCAAACTTAAACGTAAAGAAAAATAAAAGCTGTCGACTAAGGACTAATTACTAATAACTTAGGACTAAAAAAAACTACTTATTTACGAAATCCTTCACCAATTGATGTGCTTCTTCTAAAGCAACTGGTAAATCATAGTTTTTTATAATCACGTCAAATTGTGGCGCAGTTGCTAATTCAACCGAAGCTTTTGCAATTCTCATATTGATTTTATCATCACTTTCTGTAGAACGTTCTTTTAGTCTTCGTTTAAGTTCATCAACACTTGGTGGTTTTACAAAAACCGCTAAAGTCTGCTCTGGAAATTTATGTTTAATACGTAATCCGCCTGCAACATCAATATCAAAAATCACGTTTTTTCCTAAAGCCCAGATTCTTTCAATTTCCGATTTTAAAGTACCGTAAAAGTTATCGCGGTAAACTTCTTCCCATTCTAGAAAATCTTCTGCTTTAATATGTTTTTTAAATTCTTCTAACGAAATAAAATAATAATCTTTTCCGTGTTCTTCTTCACCACGCGGATCACGCGAAGCTGCCGAGATCGAAAATTCTAAATTTAAATCCTCTAAGCCAAGTAAATGTTTTACTATAGTTGTTTTTCCTGATCCAGATGGTGCTGAAAAAACAATTAATTTTCCTTTATTCATTGTGTGTTTATGTGTGATCAGTCATTAAAAACATTGAGCTCTTTATTTATAACTGATAATAATTC
>SEBM01000995.1 GCA_004296145.1 Flavobacterium sp. | reverse complement strand
AGTTAAACTTAGTTCTTTTTCTAATCTCGCTGTTGCCTTTTCAGCCCGCTGTTCGGCAGTCATTTTTGGCATTGGTTTTCTAACTCTTTTTGTTGAGTCTTGAGCAAATGCAGCAGTTAAACCCATCACCGCAATTGCTATTGTTAAAATCGCTTTTTTGATGTCTATTTTTTTTATGTGTTTGTTTTATAATAGATATGAATTTTGCGAAACAGTTTAATCAGAATAAGTTAAAAAGTGTTAATTTTTATTAAGCTGCGAAATAGATTTTTGCATTTGCGCCATCATCTGTGTTAGGGTCTCCATCGTTGGGTCAGGTGCCGGTTCAGGGAGTGATGTGGAGATATAAGCTTTTGCTCTCCAGATTTCAAGAATGTCATCAGCCGCGATGGTGTAAGGATCATAGACCTTATTATCAGATATAAGTTTTAAATCCTTATTTTCTTTAAAACGATTGCCCGCTCTTTTATACACAACACCTTCGTTTTTACTTATTACTACATAAGTTTCACCGGTTTTTACCTCGTTCCAGTTGTCGAGGTACTCACCAATAATTACACTTCCTGGTTGCACTGGTAACATACTATCACCCATAATTTCAAAAGCACGGAAAGTTCCCTGTCTTAATGCAGCTAACGGAAGCTGAAATTTAGGAAGATCACTTATATATTGTGGATCGGAGAAACCATTTAAGTAACCGGCACTGGCTTTAACTGGTACCAATTCAATGTTCTCTTTATCATTTTGATCAACAGAAATGCTGAGCACTCTTAAATTCGAACCAGAGCTTTTAGGCTTTGGTTTCCAGCTGTCGCTAATCTTTTCGTTGATAAATTCATCTATAGTTAGATCAAAATATTCTGCTATTTTTTTTAGTAATTCATATTTTGGTTCTGCCCGGTCTTCTTCATAAGCGCCAATTAGCGAACGCTTAATTTCCATAATATCAGCGAAATTCTGCTGTGTGTGACCTTTTTTCTTCCTGAGGTACTTTAAATTATTTGAAATATTCGACATAAAAATAAATTTTAAAATAAATTTGGAATTACTAAAATAGTTAGTAATTTTATGCTCATAAAG
>SEBM01000994.1 GCA_004296145.1 Flavobacterium sp. | reverse complement strand
GAATACGTAAAGGGTAAGACCTGTAATAAACTTGACATTTTATTTTTTTTGAAAAAGGTAAATTTAAGATTTTTAATATCTCATGGAATAAATTATACTCTTTGTAATCTAGAGAGAGCGTAATAAAATATCGAGTTAATGAATCTGTAACTAACTGTTTTTTGGTAAGATTTTCTATTATTAAAACAGCGGCTTCTTTTTTTGACTTTTTGCGGGCTGGGTTATTATTATAAAACTCTCCTGTATTGGAGTTTGAATGTTTTCTGTTATAGTATAAAACGGAATCTATGATTACTCCTTTAAAGCCTTCAGAAATTATTCGGCTGTAACATTCCCACTCTTCTGCATAAAGCAGATTCTCATTAAATCTAATATGATTAAAACATTCTCTTCTCCACATCACCGTACACGAAGCCAGTCCTATTTCCTGGGTAATTATTTTCTCAATATCCTTTTTAGTTAATTCCTTCTTTAATGATGTTGCACATTTTTCAATAACAGGTTTTTCGCTCGTAAAAGAAGCTTTTTGATAATGACAAAAATCTATGTTTATTGCATCAAGTGTCTCCGTGCAAATTTTTAAATTTTCAGGATGTACAATATCGTCATCATCAAAAAATATAATATAATCTCCTTTTATCAAGTCCAGACCACAGTTTCTTGAACCCGGTAATCCTTTTTTATAGTTTTCTGAGCGCTTTAAAAACGTAAATCTGGAATCAGCTTTTAAAATTGGAGTTATTACTTCTAAGGTATTATCGTTACCGCCATCATCAATAATAAGGCATTCGAAATTTTCATAAGATTGCGCCTGAATAGATTTTAAGGTTTCTACAATAAAGTGTTCTCTATTGTAGGTCGCCATAATTATAGAAATTAATTTCATATTAATTTATTAAATGCTTTTTCAGGCTTAAAACGGGTTTCTCAATAATTATCCATGAAAGGTAACTCAATCCAATAATAAAACTGGTTTGCCATAGAAATTCCAGATAAGAAAATGAAATAGAATTTGATCTTATATTCAATTTAAATAAAATAAAATTCAAATATTTAGGCACAATATTATGATATAAATAC
>SEBM01000993.1 GCA_004296145.1 Flavobacterium sp. | reverse complement strand
TTTTTATAGTGAACTTTTACACATTATCGGATTGGTGGAAACTAAAGTTGGAGGTAAAAGATTAATTGAGCGTAATAGTGAGGGTCAAAGACATTCTGGGACCATATTAGAAGACACAATTATTCATTTAGATAGCCTAGATAAAATTAGTAGGCTGAGTAAAGCATTTATATATGGCGAAACTCATGAGGAGAGATTATTTAACGTTGCATTAGGACTAAACATCACTTGGATAAATCGTATTCTATTTCTAAAGCTTTTAGAAGCTCAATTAATTACTTACCACAAAGGCGATAAATCATATGCTTTCCTAAACTTAAATAGGATAAGAGAATATGATGATTTGAACCGCCTGTTTTTTCAAGTTCTTGCCGTTAAACATGAGATTAGAAATGATGATGTAAAAAAGCTGTTTGAAAAAGTTCCATATTTAAATAGTTCTCTTTTTGAACCAACCGAAATTGAACATCAAACACTATTCATTAGTAATTTAAAAGACGAAAAAACAATTCCTGCTCTATCTAATACAGTATTGAAAGATGAGCAAGGGAAAAAACGTACAGGTAGCCTAAGCACGCTAGCCTATCTTTTTGAATTTTTAAATGCTTACGATTTTAGCAGTGAGGGTTCGGAAGCCATACAAGAAGAAAACAAAACTTTAATCAATGCTTCTGTTCTTGGCTTAATCTTCGAAAAAATTAATGGCTACAAAGATGGTTCATTCTTTACTCCAGGAATGATTACCATGTATATGTGCCGAGAAACGCTACGTAAAACGGTAGTTCAAAAATTTAATGACCTAAAAGGATGGTCTTGCGTAGAATTTGATGAATTATATAATAAAATTGAGGATAAAAAAGAAGCTAATGAGATTGTAAACAGTATCAAAATTTGTGACCCTGCTGTTGGTTCTGGACACTTTTTGGTATCAGCTTTAAATGAACTTATAGCCATTAAAAGCGATTTAAAAATTCTTCAAGATAAGGATGGGAAACTTCTTAAATTTTATGATGTAGAAGTTGAGAATGATGAAATGATTGTAACTGATGAAGAGGGACATCTTTTTGAGTATAATCCTAAAA
>SEBM01000992.1 GCA_004296145.1 Flavobacterium sp. | reverse complement strand
TACTTAAATATTCCTTTACTGTTAATCCTCCTTGTGCCCTCTTTAAGGCTGTTTCAATAGAAATTGTTGCAGACGCTAATATATTTCCACTGTCATCAACAATATTTATTTTTGTCTTTTGAAAAGTATCTCTTACAAATTTATCATTATAAATAGCACGTGATAGCTGGTCTAAACATTGAGAGGCGTGTATCAAGGAAGATTTGACATCGTAATTGACTTTGCCTTTAACGTTTAAACAAAATGTTTCGTTTTGTTCCTCATTCGATACAAATTTAAAACCTACAATTTGCATATTGTGGATAATACGCAATAGAGAGGCTTCAAATCTAATATTCATATTTTCTGTTCCACCTAATATTTCGACGATTTCTCTGATGTAATTCAAATCAGTAAGTACTTGGGCTAGTCGGATTACTCTGTAAATATCCTGAGTCCACTGAACGATTTTATAAAAATCAGAATATGAAATAGTTTTTGAGTGGATATTTCCTCTACCATATTCAACAACTATATTGTCAGTGTTTATAGTAAATGATTTATGTGCTGCTATATTTCGCCACTGATTAGTAGGTATTGAAAATAATGGGTCTTCAAGAAATAAAGAAACATAACCTCTAGCCTGAGAAGGCAATTCCCTAATTAATTTTCCAAAATCAAAACTTGAATTATCCACTATTGTTTGATTGAGTTTAAGATTGATTAGTTTATGAAGTAGTATAAATCTTGGCTTAAAAGCTCCCTCAAGTGTTTCATCAATTGCTTTGAAATAGTAACTTATTTTATCCCTTTCAGAAAAATTAGAAGAATCAGGCTGAATAAGAAAATTTGTCATCCATCTCATATCAGTATTCGAAATATCATCAAATGAATCTGCCAATATTTTAATGCTTTTTTGACGGTCTAACAAAATGCAATCCTTGAATAAGTCAAATGTCCATTCAAATAATTTGAAATATTCTTCCTGAGTACAGAATTTTATATAATTAATTATTTCAGTTCTTAGAATCTCTTTATTTTCTTCAAAAACTAAATCTTCAGTAAAATATTTTCTAAGTTTCAGTTTTATCAATGCATTCCAA
>SEBM01000991.1 GCA_004296145.1 Flavobacterium sp. | reverse complement strand
TAATGAATTTTGAGCATTGAAACTAAGCAACGAATTATCTGATCTTAAAAGAATAATACTTGCTGAAACTACTGAATGGAAGGTCTTAAAAACTTTTACAAGAGCAAAAAATTAATGAATTTTGAACATTGAAACTAAGCAACGAATTATCGATCATAAAAGAAATAACACTTGCTGCAACTACAGAATGGAGAGGTTCAAAAACTTTCACAGGAGCAAAAAAAGGATGAATTTTGAACTTTAAAATAAAACAAAAATCAGCTTTTGAAAAGAATTGTGATGAGAAGATAAACAATAAAAAAACATCAATATGCCATGAAGGAAAAAAATACATTAACCACGAGAGATGAGCTGAAAACCTATTTTGAAATTGGAGATCAGCCGACCGAAAATCAATTTGCAGAGCTTATAGACAGCTATGCACATCTGAGCGAGTTTAATTTTGGATTATCCATAAGACCATCGGGCAAAACCTCTTTCAAGTATTATCATTTTTATAAAGCCGATGATGTAATGAATTCTGGTGCGGGACATAAAATTGTAGAAAGCTTACCGGAAATCAGTCCTGAAAAGATAGAAGGGTACTCTCATATTTTAAGCAGATGCGTATATTATAAAAATCTAGATGTAAAACTAGTGGGCGAAATAGATATAGAAAACCACCAGCCAAAAATCATCATAGAACGCTATAAGCAAAGAAAAAGAATGCAGAGCGGTTATGTGAAACCTGCAGGGTTTTATAAAGAAAAAATGGCTGATGCAAAACGTTGGAATAGAAAATCAGAATATAGTATAGAAAAAAATGAGACCACAATCGATATAGAACCTATACATTATTTCAGACCTCATGCTGATTATAAAGAGTTTTTGCCTTCGGGAAGTGTTAATAAACCAGATTCTTTTAAATATATTAAACACCGAAAACCTTTTGCAGTTGCACAGGCAATATTAGAAATAAATATTAATGGAATCATCTACAGATCCCGTCCCGTGGGGATGAAAATCATTTTGGGATCTTCAGGTAAACATGATGCCATCAACTTTGTTTTCGATTAAAATATCAATATTTATTTAGTAAATAGATTG
>SEBM01000299.1:7497-9061 GCA_004296145.1 Flavobacterium sp. | reverse complement strand
ATTCTATAACAGAAATCTGTTTATTATTTAAGTTCTTCTTTTTTAAAATAAACATTTATCAGTCTGTAACCGTTTTCTGTTCGAAGAAATTCAAAATGATCCTGATAAAAATCTTTTTTGCTTTTATGGCTTATAACAACATCTTTTACAGGATAAATCCATGATTTTGACTGATGGCAGTTATCAAAATAGCGTTCATATTCCTTGCCTTCGTATATAAACTGATTTAAATTGTCGCCCGAAACAAAGTAATCACAAGTTGGGGATTTTAATTCTTCCAGTTTCTTTTTTATCAGATTAAAATTATCGTTTATAAAAGTGTTTTTCGGACTTGTTATCCAGCCTTTTGGCTCTTTCCAATAAGTGAAATTATCCATTGAAACCTGAATTAGGCTTTGTGTTGATATTTCTTTTGATAATAAATCTTTTAACCAAAGCTTAAATTCTTTTTCATAATTTATAAAAGAATAATAGTCGCCATTTACACTGCGGAAACTATCTCTAATTGGATCTTTACTTGCTTGTTTTGATTTTTCGACAGAATAAAAATTCAAATCATTATTGTTGATGAAGTTTTCAATTAAGATTTTGTTAGTTGCATCTACAAGATATTCCTGCCCGCCTGTCCAGAAAAAATGCTCTCCGTCTATTTGTTTTTTTGCACCTTTGAGTCCAATAAACATTCCGTTTGTGATTCTGGTTACATCACTGTATTCTGCCGGAATTACAATTTTTCCTTCCTGATTAAAAAAGCCCATCTTATCGGTTTTATAATCTTTAAATCTTATGAAACCTTCATTTTCACAATCGGGACCGTTGTCAAAAATATATAAGCTGTCCTGTCCAACTATTTTTCCTGATTTAGTTAAGTAATAGCTTTTCCATTTATCATTTATCTCTTCATAAACAGCAATTATATTTTCAAATTTTTGTGCCATAGTAAAGCCCATAAATTTCGGTTCGATTTTAATGACATTGTTTTTGTCTTTAAAACCAATAAGCGTAGTGTCTTTGTTTGGAAAAGAAACCCAAATATCGCTGCTTTGAGCAAAAGCCGAATAATTAAAAAAGAAAAGAAGGGAAAGGAAAATGATCTTTTTCATGAAAACTTATTTATCTGAGATGAATTTCTAACTCATTGTTTTTTGCTTCTTCAAAACAATCGGAACAAAGCATTTTAAAATCGGCTAAGGTTTGAAAAGTATCAGTCCATTCTTCGCCATTGTCAAGAAGATATTGTTCGCATGAATTACACCACGCAATCTGCGGAAGATCTTCTTCTGCCTCTGAGTAGAAAAAACCAACTTGGGATTTTGAATCTATTGCCATTGCGAGATGAATGCAGGTGAAAGACATTTCTTTTGTCCCATGTAAATCACAGCTAATTTTCTTGATCATTTTTTTGTGTTTGAATTTAAAAAAGTAATTCTACATTACTTCAATTAACTTAAATCTTAAGCTATTATTGTGGAATTCTGTATAGAAAACCCGACAAATATAACTTGTCGGGTTTTAGATGTATTTATTTTTTGGCTTCTTTTTCAAGTCTTTTCGTTTCTGCTTT
>SEBM01000299.1:0-7452 GCA_004296145.1 Flavobacterium sp. | reverse complement strand
TCTTTTTCCTGAATCCTTTTTTCCTCTTCGTGTTTTTTGGACAATTCTTCTCTTTTTAATTTAGTAGATTCAATCTCTTTTTTAAAATCTTCAATTTTTTTTGAGCTGGACTCAATATCTGATTTAGTTTTGTTTAGTTTTTCTTCAAATTTTGCAATTTGCTTTTTCGATTTCTCTATATTCTTTTGATGATCGGGATTATTGCTGTTTTCATTTTCAAAAGCTGCCAGCTGATCTTGTTTTGTTTTTAAATCAGCTTCTTTTTCTTTTGATTTTTGTTCTAATTTTTTTTGCTTTCGTTCTTCTTTCTCCAATCTGCTTTCTGTTGATTGAACATTATTATGCAGTCTGGCCATATCACGCTGTTGTTGCTGTTGCTGCATAAACATTCGGTTTTGCTGTGCAAACATGGCATTTGAAGTTTGCATTTGTCTTTGCATACTTGATTGTGCATTGATAAGAATTGGTAAAAGCATTAATAGGAATACAAGCAGGCGTGTTTTCATAATTGATTTAGGTATTGGTGGTACTAGTTCAAATTTATCCTTAATTTTTAAAAATCGTCTAAAATATCAGATTAATTTGTTTGGTTTGATTTTACGTAAGCGTGAGGGATAGGAGGAAGCTACCGAAGTAGCCCGGATAGCCCGACAGTATTTTGAGAAAGGCCCAATGTACGCAAAGTATATTTGGGCCTTTTTTAAAATAGTGGCACGCCCAAATTATTTTAGATTTCTGTCCCGAAGCCTCGGGATAGATTTTAGATTTAAAAAAAAGAAACCCGACAGGTTTTTAAAACCTGTCGGGTTTGATATAATTTAAAGAAATCTAAAATCAGAAATCTTCAATCTAAAATTAAATTTAGTATCTGTAGTATTCTGGTTTGAATGGACCTTGAACTTCAACACCAATATAAGCAGCTTGGTCGTCACGTAGAACTTCAAGTTCAACACCTAATTTTGCTAAGTGAAGAGCAGCCACTTTTTCATCTAAATGTTTTGGTAACATGTAAACGTCATTGTTGTAAGCAGCACTGTTGTTCCATAATTCGATTTGAGCTAAAGTCTGGTTTGTAAATGAGTTACTCATTACAAAACTTGGGTGACCTGTAGCACAACCAAGGTTTACTAAACGACCTTCTGCAAGGATGATGATATCTTTTCCAGCGATGTTGTATTTGTCAACTTGTGGTTTGATTTCGATTTTAGACGCACCGTGGTTTTTGTTCAACCAAGCCATGTCGATTTCGTTATCAAAGTGTCCGATGTTACAAACAACAGTTTTGTCTTTCATTTGCTCGAAGTGCTCTCCAAGAACGATATCTTTATTTCCTGTAGTGGTAATGATGATATCAGCATTAGCAATTACAGTATTTAATTTTTTAACTTCATAACCGTCCATTGCAGCTTGTAAAGCACAAATTGGATCGATTTCAGTAACTGTTACAATAGAACCAGCACCTCTGAAAGAAGCAGCAGTTCCTTTTCCAACATCACCGTATCCGCAAACGATAACTCTTTTTCCAGCTAACATTAAGTCAGTTGCACGACGTACAGCATCTACAGCAGATTCTTTACAACCGTATTTGTTATCAAATTTAGATTTAGTAACAGAATCGTTGATGTTGATTGCAGGCATTGGAAGGGTTCCGGCTTTTACTCTTTCGTAAAGTCTGTGAACACCAGTTGTAGTTTCTTCAGAAAGACCTTTAATTCCAGGAACCAATTCTGGGAAACGATCGATAACCATGTTAGTTAAATCTCCACCATCATCAAGAATCATGTTCAATGGTTTTCTGTCTTCACCAAAGAATAAAGTTTGCTCAATACACCAGTCAAATGAAGCTTCGTCAAGACCTTTCCAAGCATAAACCTGAATTCCTGCAGCAGCAATTGCAGCAGCAGCCTGATCCTGAGTAGAGAAAATGTTACAAGAAGACCAGGTAACTTCTGCACCAAGAGCAATTAAAGTTTCGATCAAAACTGCAGTCTGGATAGTCATGTGAAGACATCCTGCAATACGAGCACCTTTAAGAGGCTGTTCGTCTTTGTATTCAGCACGAAGTGCCATTAAACCTGGCATTTCAGCTTCAGCCAATTCAATTTCTTTTCTTCCCCAAGCCGCTAGAGAAATGTCTTTTACTTTGAAAGCCATTTGCAAATTTACATAATACCTTTTTAATTTTGTAACTTTCTATAAGATTTGTGAAATCTTTAATTTCTTAATTTTTAGAATGTTAGTTTAAGAATCTTTTTTAACCATATAAGTGATATAAGTTCATTTAAAAAAGATTCTTAACTATGCAGATTTATTACGAATACTTAAATTTACTAGATACATATTTTGAACCCAAAGTTATATTTACTTATATGGCTTATATGGTTTTTTAAAACAATAACTCATAACTCACAATTTATAATTCATAATTAAAAAAATGCCTTTATTTCAAACCATACAATGCAATGAAAATACCCGAATATTAATTTGGGAAATAACAGAATCTTTTGACGAACTAAGAAGTAAAGTTGTTCTGAAAGAGAAAACACAATTGCGACTGAACGGAATGAAATCTGAAATGCACCAGCGTGCTTTTTTGAGCGTAAGAATGCTGATTCAGGAAATGGGTTTTACCGATAAAGACCTGCATTATGATGAATTTGGAAAACCTTATTTTGATTGTGATAATTATATTTCGATAACACATTCGTATCGTTTTGCAGCAATTATTATCAGTAATGAAACGGTTGGAATTGATATGGAATTGCAACGCGAAAAAATCATTCGCATTGGCGATAAATTTACGGACTACGAATGCAACTATCTAAAACCTTATTTTTCTGAAGAATACATCAAAAAACTGACCGTAATCTGGGGCGCCAAAGAAGCAATCTTTAAAATCAGAAATGAAAAGGGAATCAGTTTTAAAGATCACATTAACGTAGAGGATTTTTCTTTAGACGAAAGTCAGACTCAGGCAAGTCTTCATTTTGATAATCTGATAAAAGATTTTGATGTGCATTATAAAGAAATTCAATCTGAGAATTCTGAAGATAAATTTACTTTGGTTTTTGCTTTTGAAAAATGATTTTTAGTCTCGGTTTGCAGTTACAGTTTTCAGATTATGAAACCTTAGATTAGTTTTGTTAATTATTCTGATAATAAATAGAATTTGTTGTAACTTTAATAGTCTGATTTTTAAATATTTAGATTATGGAGAGTTATAATATTCTAGCAATTATAGTTTCGGCTTTAGTAAGTTTTGCCATTGGTTTTCTTTGGTTTACCATTTTATTTAGAGCTCCTTATATGAAAGGAGTAGACAAAACACAGGAAGAATTGGCAAAAGGTCCTTCTATGGCACTTTCTTTTGCGATACAAATTGGTGCAAATTTAGTTTTGGCGTTTGTTTTAGCCTGGCTTATCAATATACTTCAATACGAAACAATTTCTCAGGCAATACAATTAGGAGTTTTACTTTGGCTTGGTTTTGTAGTGGCGATTATTGGACCGATTTATGCTTTTGAGGCTAAATCTTTTCAATTTTTTCTCATAATTGTTTTTGGGTATTTGGCTTCGATTTTAGCGACGGCTCTAATTTTGAGTGTTTGGAAGAATTAAATTTCAAATTTTAAAGCAATACAATAACTCCAAATTCCACAATCTTGTCATTTCGACGTAAGGAGAAATCACACTCGTAAATCGATAAAGATTGATATTTCTTTACGGAGTTTCTAGTGTGATTTCTCCTTACGTCGAAATGACAAAACAGTGCGTTATTTTGCCTCCGCCAATTTTTTTCTATGCTCAAACATGCTCATAAAAAGAAATGTTCCCATTTTTCTGGCGCGTCGTTTTAAGGTTTCTACATTTTCTCCTTCATAAAGTTCTTCTAAAGTCTGAAACCAATAATTCAACCAGATTCCAAATTCGTTTGAAGTTATTTTACCTTCAAAATGAGCATCAACCTCGTTGTGAACGGCATGTGGGTTTCCTTTGTATTTTTTAACGGCGAATAAATTAGTCTCCCAAAAATCAGTCAGTTTTTCAAGATGCGCATCCCAGTCTTTTATCATGGTATTAAAATAAAAGCCAATTTCTTCATCGGCTCTTATTTTAGCATAAAAGGCATGAACCAGAACTTCAATATCAGCTCTGTTTTCTATTTGCTTTCTCATATTAGAGTGTTGTTGATAATAATAAACAATATGCTGAAAAACACACTGGTTATAATTAAGTTGAAAACTGTTTTGTGACTCATTTGCGCTAAAATTGAAGTGTTGGCAAACATATTTGTAAATACAATAATAGCCAATTGAATCATTTGTGTTACAGATGTTCCATTAGACAATACAAACATTGCTGCGGTTGCTCCCAGACAGCTTTGTCCAATTACTGCCATCGTAGCAGAACCAATGTAACTTTTGTTGAAATTTTCGAATGTTGTGTTATAAAGTGTCATGATATATAGTGTTTTATTAGGACAAATTTACCACCATAACACACCACCATTTTATGACTTAAATCATAAAACAAGAACTTTTTTATCTATATACTTTTCTGTTAATTATCTTTAGTACGCCTTTCTTTTCCAGTGCTTTAATAGTTCTGATAACGGTTTCTACACGCAAACCTGTCAGATCTCCAATTTGTTGTCTGGTAAAATTGATGAGGTAACCGTTTTGATCTTTTTTAAAATTAAAATAAGCAATTCCGTGATCAATCAGTTTTAAGACACGATGTTCGGGTTCCTGTGTCGACATTTCTGCCGCCATAACCGATTTGTAATACAAACGCTGCGCTAAATTTTCGATGATTTTGATACTTACAGCCGGATTTTCTTCCAGCAGTTTCATGAAATTTGTTTTTGGAAGATAAAGAATCTGAGCATCTTCTACTGAAACCGCACTTGCGGGATATTTTTGGTTTAAGAATAAAGGAGGTTCGCCAAAAGACTGATCTTTATAAAAAATGCCCTGAATAAATTCGCGTCCGTCGTCATTGTAATTGTTCATTTTTACTTCACCGGAAATAATCTGATAATAATGTGTAGGGAGATTTCCTTCTTCAAAAATAACAGAAGCTTTGTCGTAAGATTTCTTCAAAGCACCGTATTTTTCTAAGAGTTCAATAGCAATCATAAATTTGTCATTAGTTATTCAAAGCCTGATACAAATATAATTGATTCAAAATAGTTCTTCTACATTAAAAAACTTTTACTTTTACGCCCAATTATGAGACCAAAAATACCGCATATATATCAACAGATTGTAGAAGCTAAAAAAGAAAACAAAAAGCTTCTGGCGATACTTCTTGATCCCGATAAAATTGTCTGGGAGAATTTAGGACATCTCTTGCTTAAAATAAACGAATCTCCTGCAACTCATATTTTTGTTGGAGGAAGTATCGTTAAGGCTACTATTTTAGAAGAATTAATTTCGGAGTTAAAACAAAAAACAAATTTACCAGTTATAATATTTCCGGGTGATCCGTCGCAGATTTCACCTCAGGCAGATGCCATTTTATTTTTGTCTTTATTATCAGGACGAAATGCCGATTATTTAATAGAATATCAGGTTCAGGCAGCTCCAATTTTGAAGAAAACAAATCTGGAAATTATTTCAACAGGTTATATTTTGATAGAAAGCGGAAATGAAACTGCTGTTGCGAGGGTTAGCAAAACAGAACCATTAAATCGTGAAAATTTTGACTTGGTTTTGGCAACTGCACAAGCCGGTGAAATGTTGGGCAATAAATTAATTTATTTAGAAGCGGGAAGTGGTGCAAAACAGCCGGTTCCGTTAGAAATGATAGAGTTAATAGCTCAAAATGTTGAGATTCCTATAATTGTTGGCGGAGGAATTGTAGATTTGCACGGTATTCAGGATGCTTACAAGGCAGGTGCAGATTTAGTCGTAATAGGAACAGCTTTTGAAAATAACAGCCATTTTTTTGAATTATAAATAATAAAATCAGCCCCAAATGATCGATTTTTTCCTCAATAGTTATAAAAACGCTCCGCTATGGCATATCGCATTAGAATTTTTGGTTTTTGTCTTCGGAATTTTAAGCGTTTGGTTTGCTAAAAAAGAAAATATCTGGGTATATCCTACAGGTTTGATTGCGACAGTAATTTCTGTTTATCTATTATATATAGCAGGTTATATTGGCGACATGATCATAAACGGATATTTTTCTGTAATGAGTATTTATGGCTGGTATGTCTGGGCAAAAGGTGGAACGACAGAAGATAATCTGCCTATTACGAGAACGAACAATAACGAAAAAATAATTGGAGTTTTACTGTTTATTGTAACCATTTTTGTAGTTTTCGGGATTTATAAATTTTTCGATTACGAAATCAAAAATGACAATTATGTCGATATGATTTCCTCAGGAATATTTTTTGCAGGAATGTGGTATATGGCCAGAAAAAAAATCGAAAACTGGACACTTTGGATTATTGGTGACATTATTGTTGTACCGCTTTACGCCTACAGAGGCTTAGGGATGCTGTCACTTCAGTATTTAATTTTTACAATTTTGGCTATTGCAGCTTATTTAGAATGGAGAAAAATCTTAGACAGCAAAAAACAAGTATAATTAAAATTGCTTTATTTGGTCCTGAAAGTACAGGAAAAACCACATTGGCAACACAACTTGCTGCATATTATAAAACAGAATGGGTTCCTGAATTTGCGCGTGATTATTTACAGCAAAAATGGGAAGAAAACCAACATATCTGCATTGCAGATGATATGATGCCCATTGCATACGGACAAACCGCGTTAGAAAACGAAAAACTTTCTTCTGCGTCAAAATACTTGTTTTCTGATACCAACTTAATGGTTACCAAAGTTTTTTCTGAAATGTATTACGGTTTCTCTGATCCGCTTTTGCACGAAGCTGCTTTAAACCATGAATATGATTTGTTTTTTCTAACGGATATTGATGTTCCCTGGGAAAAAGATGATATCAGAGATAAACCGGAAGGCAGAGAAACTGTGTTTTCTGTTTTTAAACAAACGCTAATTGATACAAAAAAGCCATTTATTACCCTTTCGGGAAATAAAGAAAGCCGCCTGGCAAAAGCAATATCCATTATTGATGATTTGACAATTGCCAAAGAAAAAGGATTTTCATCTGCCGATTTTGTTGAGATTTACGAACATGGAGTACCTTTTGAAAATATATTAAAACAATTAAAAGTTTTTAAAAAAGGCATTTCAAAAAGTACTTTGATAAGTCCTGCCACTATTAACAACGGAATATTAAGTTTGTCTGAATCGCAGTTTGAAGAAAAAGCTGCTTTTTATGACTTAGAAAAATCAAAATTAAAACTAAAAAAATTCGTGCCGGCTTCTGGAGCGGCAAGTAGAATGTTTAAGTTTCTGACTGCTTTTTTAAATGATTTTAATATTAATAAAGAAACAATCAATGCTTACAGAAATAGAA
>SEBM01000990.1 GCA_004296145.1 Flavobacterium sp. | reverse complement strand
AAAAAATACTAAATACTAAATACTAAATACTAAATACTAAATACTAAATACTAAATACTAAATACTAAATACTAAATACTAAATACTAATTAAAAAATCATCTATGCTGATCAATCAGGATCATATTTCCGTCGGGATCTTTGAGGAAAATATGTTCGGGTCCGGAAGTGGTTTCATCTGCTTCCTTTTCCAATATGATCTGATTTTCTTTTAAATGTTTCTGAATTTTTCGCACATCATCAAAAGATTCCAGATTTTGTGCATCTTCGTCCCAACCTGGATTGAAAGTCAACATATTTCCATCAAACATTGCCTGAAAAAGTCCGATCAATGTCGTTCCGTTTTTCATAATCAGGTAATTGCTTTCCATACTTCCGCCCATTGTATTGAAACCTAATTTTTCGTAAAAATCTTTAGACTTTTCCAAATCTTTTACACTCAAACTGATCGAAAACGCTCCTAATTTCATGTGATTGTTTTATTTTATTTAAACATAATCGTATTTTTCTCAACACAATTATTGATTTTTTAGTCTGGTTTTAAAATCTAATGTTCCGTCATAACTTTTCCAGTTTCCGATGAACTCGATGTACGGATTTTCTATTTTTTCGGTTTTTTTATTCCAGCTAAAAGTGTAGATAAATTTACCTTTGAAAATCCCTGAATGTTTCCCCTTGCTTTCTTCAGCCAACTCGTAATCACCATAAACGGTGCTTTTTTTCTTTCCGTCTTTGTACTTGGTAATGATCATTTTCCCTTCGTACTTTGATGTATTATTTGCAACCACAGAATAACCTGAAACAAAATATTCCTGATCATTATTTTTATTCTGTTCGGAAAGTTCAACTTTAAGTTTGATGGTTTCGTTTTCGTTGCCGATTGTTCCGATATAAGGTTTTGCCTGATTTAGCCATACATTTGAAATATTTGGCATTTGAGCACAAATAAAATTGGAAATCAGAATGAGGAGAAGTAAAAGTTTTTTCATCTTGTTTTATTTAAATATTACTTTAGAAATATCATCATGAGAAAAATTGCTAAACCATATCTCAGATTCTTTTCCGCTTTCTAAATTGGTATAAACTCC
>SEBM01000298.1 GCA_004296145.1 Flavobacterium sp. | reverse complement strand
CCATATTATCCCTTATCAAGGTTACAGAAGTTGCTTTCCCGTCGTTAAATTCGAATTTCAACAAGTTAGGATAATCTACAATTTTAAATAATCCGTTTTTTAAATAGCGTAATTCATAATCGTTTTTCCCTTTAAAATGTTCCAATAACATAGATTCAACATAAAGACGGTTATTTCTTTCTGTTATTTTGGTTTCTATTCCCTGCCCATAAAGAAAATCATCGTAAGTCCCAATTAGTTTTTCTTTTACAGACAAAGGTATTTCCTGAATGCTTTCATTAGCAGTTTTATTGCTCCAATCCATCAACTTCAGAATCGTTTTTTGAGTATGGCTCATTACAGGAAAACGATTGGGTTTTTCTCCATTGGCGAGAAATGCAAAGCCATTTCCATCTGTCATGGTAGCGCCAATATTACCGCCAACTCCAGTATTGGAACCGTTACACATAAACCAGTCATAATTATTATAACCAAAAGACTTTTGCCATCCGTAGCTCCAGCCTCCAATGGCATTTCTTAAAGCGCTTACAGCTGTTACTTTTTTTGCCACATTATGAGAAATTACCTTGTTGTTTTTATTGCGCAATGCATTTTGCATTTCAATAGCAATTTTAGCTAAATCAGTTGGCGTAGACCACATTCCTGATGGCGCAACTTGCGGGGTGATTGGCAAACCTGTTTTAATCACTTTTCCGTCTTTATCATGAACAAGAGCCACATTTGTTAGAAAACCCTTTTCATTTGGCTGAATCATTGTAGTATTCTTTAAACCAAGAGGCGAAAAAATATATTCTTTTGCAAGTTCTGCCATAGATTTATTAAACGTATCTTCTAATGCCATTTGAATAATGGTATAACCACCACCGCTGTATTGCCAACTGGTTCCCGGCGTAAACAAAAATTCTATTTCTTTATCATATCTCGGTATCTGTCCTAAAAGACTTTGCTTTAATGTCGGAATTGCTTCTCCTTCATAATGATCTTCAAATCCATCCTGACTGGTACCAGCGGTATGGTTTAGAAATTGTCTCCAGGTTGGTATGTTATTTTCAGTAAACTTGCTTTTTGGCAAATGCCAGCGTTTTAAATAAGGATCTATTGGATCATCTAAATTAAGCAGACCTTTTTCTTCAAGCATAAAACAAAGAAGCGCCGTAATGGGTTTTGAAATTGATGCCGTAGAAAAAGCTGTATTTTGGTCTATTTTTTCCTTAGAATTTATTGATTTCACTCCAAATTGCTTTGAATATACAATCTTGTAGTTTTCAAAAATGACCACACTAAATCCGGGCAGTTTATATTTTTCTAATTGCTGGTCAATATTCAGGCTATCTGTTAGAAAGCTGTAATCTGTTTTTTTTGTCAATGCTTTATGGCTTGTCTGACAATTTGCGCTTGCTACTACAAGAAGTAGTATGTAAATAATGTTTTTCATCGTATCGTATTTTGGTTAGAAATTTATTTCGATACAAAGATGTGGAAGAAGCCAGTCGTGTGCGACCGAATGAAAAGATTCGAACGCATTTATTAGAAAAAATAAGTACGAGTCGTCTCAATAGCAAGTACGAGTAATTACAAAAAACTGGATTACAATTCTTTACGATAAGAAGTTGGAGTATTTCCTGTATGTTTTTTAAAAGCAGTATTAAAAGAAGATTTCGAATTAAATCCAACTTCGTACAAAATTTCAAGAATTGTTACTTTACTTTTTGTAACATCTTTCAAAATATCCATCGCATTTTCAATTCGATACGTATTAACGAAATCGTAAAAATGCTGTTCTAATTTATGATTGATTAAAAGCGACAAATCACGAACAGGAATTTCTATAGCAGCAGAAACATCCTGAATTGTCAGGGAAGGATTTAAAAATGGCTTTTCTTCAACCATATATCGCTTCAATTTTACTAATTCTTCATTGTATTCTTTATCAGTTACCGCTACTATTGAACTGTTCTTTTCTTCTATAACAATATCCGAAACCAATTTCAAGTTCGAATCTATATTTCTAAATAAACCAGGATAATTTAAAGCTTTAAACAAGTACCAACATGAAATAAAGAGTTGAAACAAGATGATTCCGATTTTCAACCATTCGAAGATGTCAGAATAATCAGAAAACTTAAAAATGTTCTTAAAAAGTGTAATAAAATATAAAATACTCAGCACAACTGTAAACTGAAATAACCAATTATAAGAATTAATATGGGCGCCCGCGAAATTTTCAAGATATAACTTTTTTGCTCTTTTTAACAACATAAAAACAGCAATAAAATATACAAATATCTGAATGTGAATAAGAATATGATTGAACGGTATTTCTATCATACTTTTTCGGTTTAGAATAAAATTCATTTTGGCGGCAGCATCGACCAAATAAAAACGAGGCAATAAAATCAGATTTGAAACTAAAAACGGAAGAAGATGGAAGATGTATTTCGGCTTAAGCCTAAAATCAGAATAACAAACAGAAACTACATACAGATAAAAAACAGGCATTTGCAAAAAAGCGAGTGTGGTTCTAAATATCCCCAAATTTGAAGGACCTGTAGTTACTAACTCCAATAAAGGCGAACTAGAATCTATTGCGGTTAGAATTAGAAAAAAAGCAAAAAGAGAATTACTTGTTTTGTGTTTGGTTTTGACTGTAAGGAGAAAAAAAGCAAGAAATAACGAAATGAATAAGGAAATTACAGTTAGAATAAGCAATACATTAATCTTATCATTCATTATTTTCTTGTATTATTGTTAGGGTTCATAGTTATTAAGAGCGAATATAAGGAATATTATTTTCTCCATTATTGAGACAGGTTTCGAACTTTCTAAAATCCAAAGTAGGCCAACATAACAAATTAGTATCGGTTCCGAACCCTGATAGTTTAATGAAGACAAATAAGATTGGAAGATAAAACATCGTTATTTTCAAATTTTTACCATTTTAGATTTTAAAAAAACGTCAATATGTTTTTTTATATACTTCACAAATTGCCTAGCATAATCCTGTAAATACAATATGTCTCCAGAGAGAGTACTGACTTAAAAAACTTAACCAACCTCATTTTCAATATTGAATTTGCAAAGTGTAATTTGTTTTTTGACAGCCTTCAATTCTTTAATTTTCTCATCTATTTGCAGCAGTTTTTTATCTAAAACTTTAATTTTTGAAGTTTTAGTGATTTCTTTCTTATACCAGGCATCAACAACTTCTTTTATTTCGGACAACGTAAAGCCTACCGCTTTAGCCATCTGAATAAATCTTAGCTTTTCAATAACTTCATCACCATAGTAAATATAATTGTTGGTGGTAACTTCTTTTTTGGTTTCACCTTTAAAAAGGCCACTTTTTTCATAGAATCGTATAGTACCAATAGGTATACCTGTTTCTTTTGAAAGCTGATTAATTAATTTCATTCTTGAAAAATTTTAAAAAAATATTAAACTATACAGTATACTGCATACTTGTCAGTTGCAAAAATAGTACTTAGTTTTGCATTTCACAAATTCAGAAGTATAAATCAATATAAAAGATCAAACATATGGAAATGCAATATTCAGATGAAGAATTAATCAAATTACTACCTAATTTTTCCAACCATTATGCCGACGTAAATGACACTAAACTTCATTATGTATCTGGTGGAGAAGGTGAACCATTAATTTTAATTCCTGGCTATCCAGAAACTTGGTGGGCTTATCACAAAGTGATGCCAATACTGGCAACAAAATATCATGTCATTGTAGTCGAAATGCGAGGAATGGGAAGTTCAGACAAACCAACAGACGGCTATGAAAAAAAGAATATGGCAAAAGACATTCACGAAGTTGTAAAAATATTGGGGTTTGGAAAGGTTAATATTGGAGGACACGATATTGGAGCTCACGTGGCTTTTAGTTTTGCAGCAAATTATCCAGAAACCACTTCTAAATTAATACTGTTGGACACACCACATCCCGATTCAGGAATATACCAATTACCAATGTTGCCCATTTTGGGAGCAGATTACATTTATCCTTGGTGGCTTGCATTTAATCAAGTAAAAAAACTACCTGAGCAACTTCTTGAGGGGCGAATGGAAATTATTATAGAATGGTTATTTGAAAATTTAATGAAAAACAAAAAGAGCATAAGTGATTTTGACAAAGCGATTTATGCGTCTGCATATAATAGCAAAGATGCAATTCGGGCATCTAATGCTTGGTATCAGTCATTTCCACAAGACATTGAAGATAGCAAAACATACAACAAGCTCACAATGCCTGTAATTGGAATTGGTGGTAGCGGATATGAAATGTTACAAATGTCACTGCCAAATACCACAACAGATTTACATCTCAAAAAAGTAGAAGAAAGTGGACATTTTATACTTGCAGAAAAACCAAATGAGACTGCAAAATTTATTATTGAGTTTTTGGGGTAATAAAATATAATCTTCGAAAAATCTTGTGTTATAGACAAATCAAATATTTTAAGGCACCAACTATTGAGAGTTGAAAAGATTTTTAAATCTCTCTTATTTACAAGACATCTTATTTTATTGTTTTAAAAAAGTCAATATTAGGCATCAAGTGTTCGATTGCAATCCCTGATACTCCAGCAAAAAGCTCCTTAATTTCTTAAGGAGTTTTTTTTCTTATAAGTGTGTATACTTTATTTAACAACCGTCTTTACCAGGTACACGTTTGTAAATTATTTCACTATCTCGCTCTACATAATCGCCTGATATTATTGGATAAGAATACTTAGGCGCATGCGATACGCTATGACTTCTGATAATTATTTTATCATTGACTTTCAAGCTATGCAATTGCTGAAATTCATTGTTGAAGTTAAAAAAATCATTATCGGACTTTTCAGGTACAAAACTAAGTATATAATCGTCACCATTAATTTTGACCATCACTCCGAAACCTAATCTTGAACCTGCCGGAAGAGAAAGAGAGGTGATGACTCCCTCCATATTGGTATAATTATTAAGGGATTTTCTAATTTTACCTTCGCTCGCATATACTTTTTTACCTGCAGGCGATGCCTCCCATTTTTTAAATATTATGCCATCAGGAGTAGCCTCCCATTTTTTTAATGCTGCATTTCTTTCAACGGCAGATAGGGGGTTTGAGATTGACTTTTTAGAAGTTTCATTTTTAATTTCGTTATTAGCACCCGATGCATCAGTGAACGGAGTGAAGCTAAATACCAGTCCGCTTGCCACAACAAGCGATAAGATCAGTGCATAAATGATTTTTTTCATAATTAATTAATTTGATTAATAGTAAAGTTTTACATCGTTTGTAAAGTTTATGAA
>SEBM01000989.1 GCA_004296145.1 Flavobacterium sp. | reverse complement strand
CAAAATTGCCTTATTTTGCGCTTTTAATTAACTAAAGAATTATGCAATCTATTCAGGCTAACAATTATCTCGTACATTTTAACCACAATGCTTACGAGGCTTTAAATAAACATTTAAAAGAGAACAAATATTCTAATTTGTTTATTGTAGTTGATACTGAGACAAATGAACATTGTCTTCCAAAATTACTTCCAATACTTGAGACTGATTTAACAATAGAAATAATCGAATTTGAAGCTGGTGAAGCCAATAAAAATATCGAAACCTGTATTGAAATCTGGAAAGTACTTACAGAACTTGGTGCAGACAGAAAATCATTAATTATAAACCTTGGAGGTGGTGTTGTTACTGATTTAGGCGGGTTTGTAGCGTCTACATTTAAACGTGGCGTTGATTTTATAAATATCCCAACTACTTTATTGTCTATGGTTGACGCTTCTGTTGGAGGAAAAACAGGCGTTGATTTAGGGAATTTGAAAAACCAGATTGGTGTTATCAATGTGCCTCAAATGGTTCTAATTGATACACAATATCTTGAAACATTACCACAATCTGAAATGCGCTCCGGTCTTGCAGAAATGCTGAAACATGGTTTAATTTATGACGCTGCTTACTGGAAACAGTTTTTAGATTTAAAATCAATTGATTATGCTGATTTTGACGAATTGATTTATCGTTCTGTTGAAATTAAAAATGATATTGTAATACAGGATCCAACAGAGAAGAACATTCGTAAAGCATTAAATTTCGGGCATACTTTAGGTCACGCGATCGAAAGTTACTTTTTAGAAAGCGAAACTAAAAAAACATTGCTTCATGGTGAAGCCATTGCTGTCGGAATGATTCTTGAAAGTTATATTTCATGGCAGAAAGGTTTGATAAAAGAAGCTGAATATGTTGAAATCAAAACCGCTATTAAAAGTATTTATGATGATGTTACATTTGAAGAAAATGACATCGAACCTATCTTAGAATTGCTGATTCACGACAAAAAAAATGAGTATGGTTTGATTCAATTTGCCTTAATTGAAGCTATAGGAAAAATAAAAATTAACCAATCCGTTGAAAATAAATTGATTCTGAATGCG
>SEBM01000988.1 GCA_004296145.1 Flavobacterium sp. | reverse complement strand
TTCAGAGATCCATTCCGCAGATTTCTCAATATATTCATCTACTAAAGGATTGTGTTTTTCCATGATTCAATTTAAAAATGACGTTTTAAAGATTTAGTTTTAAGAAATCTGAGTTAGTATCAAGCTAAATAAAATATTTAGACATTTCCTTAATTTTATCTTAACAACTTAATTGATCTTAATGGTTAAAAAAATATTTTCAACCTCAACCTTTAAGCAAAATGTTTCACCGTTTCATTTACCAAAAACTTCACCTGATCTGGTCTTCCACGATCTGTTTTAGGTAAATTATTATAGCTTCCGGTTCTTACAATCACCATTTTATGTTCAGGAATTATAATAATGTATTGACCCTGTAAACCCAGGAAATAATAATGTTTGATAGGATTATCGTTGTTGATCCAAAATCCCATTCCGTAAATTTCATCAGACTTTTTGGTTGGAGTTCTCATTTTTTCAATGAAATCTAAATTCAAAATCTGCTCTTCACCCACTTTTCCGTCATCTAAAAATAATTGCCCGAGTTTCGCAAAATCTCTTGAGTTAGAATGAATGCAACAGTATGTTTTTTCCATTCCGCTTTCGTCAACGCTCCATTCTGCATTTTGTTCCATTCCCAAAGGAATCCAGAATTTTTCAGACAAATAATTTGATAAAGTTTGCCAGAACGACAATGCCAGTTTGTAATATGGTGTATGCAGAATATTTGTCGCTTGCGATTCAAACAAATTTAATAAGCGGCAAAACGTTGTGCAATGCATTTAAAATTGTTTACCGCTGGTTTTCTGAGCCTATTTTGTTGCCATTTGCTCACGCCCACAAATGGCGTTTTTCTTGTTTATTACATCGAAACGGTAAATAAATTCGTAGTTTAATGAAATTGTCATAGTTTTGTAAGCGTGCATAAGTGTAAATATGCATAGGGTGTTGAGGGATGTGTCTCTATGTGTGCTCATTGTTTGATAACAAAAAAAACCAACAACCATCCAGTTTCAGTCGGGCTAGATATGGTGTTATTCAGTCGAAGAATTTGTGATTTAAATTAGACTGAATTTTATGAACAAAATTCAATAATACTCCATGTAAAAA
>SEBM01000297.1 GCA_004296145.1 Flavobacterium sp. | reverse complement strand
TCTCTTTTGTTTTCTTATCCTGTTACTTTTAAATACTGAATTTGTCCATCAACAATATCAAAATGGAATTTTAATACAATTGGACTTCCGTCAAAAGTTCCTGAAACTTCAGAAGATAACACACTTGAAGTACCATTTTCGGTATATTCCAGCGGTCTCATCACTGATTTGTATTTTTGGTTTGCTTCTTCTATCAAATGCTGGATCTCGACTCTTCCTTTATGGGTCTTGCCTTCATCAAACATTACACCTGTATCAGAAAAACAATTTGCATAGGCAACACTATCAAAAGTGTCTTGCGCTTTTATTAAGTCTGTGATTACTTTCGGTAAATTCATTTTCTTTATTTTTTAGATAGTATTAAATCGTTGGTACTGTTCCACCATCAATTACAAATTCAGTTCCTGTTAAATACTTGGCTCTTGGTGAAACCAAAAAGCCAACGAACTCTGCAACTTCTTCTGGTTCTGCCGGTCTTCCGAAGGGAATTCCACCCAAGGCATTCATTACACTTTGTTGAGCCTCTTCAACAGAAATATTTGAGCTTTGGGCCATCCTTTCCAACCATACTTGCACGTTTTCCGTCCTGATCCATCCTGGCGAAACAGTCAGCACGCGAACACCTTTTGGCGTAACTTCATTTGATAAACTTTTGCTATAATTTATCAATCCTGCTTTTGCAGCTGCATAAGGCAAAGTAGAATCATAAAGTGGTAGTTTGCCCTGAATAGAAGCGATGTGAATAATAACACCGCTTTTTTGATCTATCATTTGAGGTAAAAATCCTCTATCCAGTCGAATAGGAGCAAGCAGATTCGCTTGCAGGGTTGATTCCCAATCTTCATCAGTTAATACAGCAAAACCACCTGCGGGCGTTTCTGAAGAACCAAGGTTGTTCACAAGAATGTCCAGCCTTCCATACTTCGATAATACTTCACTGACTACTTCTTTTGCTCCTTCTGCCTTACTTAAATCAGCAGAAATGAAATGTAGCTTGTTGTTTTCTTTCTCCGGAGCATTTCTTGCAGTAATAATAACCGTTGCACCAGCTTGTAAAAGCCTTTCTGCTATTGCTCTTCCGGTTCCTTTTGTACCTCCTGTTACCAAGGCAATCTTGCCTGATAACTCATTATTGAAATTAAATTGTTCCATGTTTACAAATTGTTTATAGGACAAAATTGGGACATAAAAACAGTTTGTACAAGTACGGAATTACGATTCATATAGGGATAAATTATTCCCCTATTGCACAATTTGATACATAGGTTTACTTTTACAATATGTATGAAAGAAAAATAATTCCGAGTTTGAATTGTGGACTTGACCTGATAGGTGAAGTGCTTTACGGCAAATGGAAGATACGTTTGCTTTGGTTTATTAATGAAGGACACAAAAGACCAAGCGAGTTGCAGCGTAAAATACCTGATGCTTCACGCAGGGTTTTAAATATTCAGTTGAAAGAATTGGAGGAGCATGAATTAATAACAAAGATTATATATCCTGTTGTGCCTCCCAAAGTAGAATATAGTCTGACTGATTTTGGAAAAACATTAATTCCGGTAATTTCATCTATTGGGAATTGGGGAGATGAGCATCAGGAACGTTTACGTCCACTTATTTTAAAACGGTTAGATTCAAATTTATGAGATATAACAAACTAGTGATTATTTTTTAAATAAGCGCTAGTTTGTTAATATTAAATTTTCCTATTCTTCGCGATTTGATTATCAATTAATTCGTCAATGCGACGTATTGATAAAGGTTTACCGGATTTTCTGCTTCGGTAATTAAGTACTCAGCAACATCTGCTCTTGAAATCTTTCCCACTTTCATTCCTTTTTGAAGTCCGGATATTACTTTGTAAGCCGATTTTGCTTCTCCGTTGGTAAGCATTCCGGGCCTTATAATTTCCCATTTTATATTGCTTTTTACAATTGTTTCTTCCATTATAGTTTTATCAATATATTGGTCTTTCAGAAATAACGAAATCACAGTTTTCATAAAAAAGCTTAGGTATCTTTTACTGTCTCCCGCACCAAAACCTGTAATTACTAAAACAGGCGAATTGAAATCTAATTCATTAGTAACCTGTATCAGTATTTTGGCAATATCAGAAAAAAGCGTAGTTGCTTTTTTAATTTTTGTCCCAACAGTTATAAGAACTGTATCAGCATTTTTGATAGCATTTTTCAAGTCTGTTGAAGATGTAGCACTGCCATTTATTTTAATAAGATTGGGATGATTTGGAATATGATCCGTATTTCTTGATAACGCTGTTACATTGTGACCTTTTTTGAGTGCCAGTGTAACAGATTCCAGTCCAATTCCTGCTCCGGCTCCTATAATTGCTATATTCATTTTAGTTGATTGATTTAATTTGTAAATATTTTTCAGCAATACTTTTTTGTGCTACGAGTAGGCTTTCGCTTCCCCATTTCCATGCAGTTCCGGCTGTGGTCAGGATTTCAGCGCCTGCTTCTCTGGCAATAAGTAACCCGGCAATCCAGTTATACGTATCAAGATCTTCCTGAACAAACAAATCGATTCTGCCAGCACCAACATAGGCCAATTGCAATCCGTGTGGTCCGTAATTTCTGGTGATTCCAAAATTTTTAATCAATCGGGTAACCGTAGTGCCAATTTTTTCATTTAAATCAGTATTTGATTTGTCCTGATGACCATATTCAAAAACAGCAAGCATCACTGACTGATCTGTTTTTTTGCTGGGTTCAAGTAGTTTGTCATTCATAAAAGCGCCCTCACCATCTTTGGCCCAAAACATTTCATTAGACAACGGATCAAAAATTACTGAGAACAAAGGTTTTCCATCGCGAATAAGCGCTAGATTTATAGTCCAGCCTGCAATATGCTGGAGATATTGTATAGCGCCGTCCATTGCATCGCATAGCCAGTATTCTTCCTTTTCTGAGGGATCTCTTTGTGAATCCGTATCAAACTCGTCGCCAATATGCCACGGAATATTTGGATATTGTAACGCTAAATCTTCTTTTAAAGAACCCAAACAAAAAGTATCGATATCTTCTAATTGTTTCAAAAGCTCATCCATAGTTTGTGGAATCTCATTTTGCTTATAGTCTTTTAAAAAGACATTGCCCACTTTTCTTACTGCATCCAGTATGTTTGGAATATTAATTTCGTTTTGCATATTGTTATATATTAATTACAATGCAAAATTAATCAGAGGATGATTTTCTATATAGTTTGAATGAAGGGAGGTATAGTCCTAATCACGGAATTTTTCACGAAATTGAAGAGGAGTAAGGTTGGTTACTTTTTTGAAAAGTTTTCCAAAATAAACAGGTTCGTCATAACCAACCTGATAAGCAATTTCTTTTACGCTGTTGTCTGTAAAGTAAAGCAGTCTCTTGGCTTCCTTTATCGATATTTCCTGAATATGAGTCGAAACAGGAGTTCCCGTTAATGATTTTACAGTATCATTTAAATGTGCAACCGAAATAGAGAGAGCCGAAGCATATTGCGCAGGCTGTTTCCATGTTTTATAATGTTCTTTTGCCAGTTTTATGAAATTTTCTTTAATAATAGTACTTCGGTTTTCTTTAGATTTATCAAGTGATATATTAGAAACCAGTTCACCGGCAATCAGGCTTAGAAGTGCATTTAATAAGGAATGGATACTTTTTTGAATGTAGCTATTTATGTTTTCAGACTGAACTTTTTCAATTAAATCCATCAGAATTCTAAGCTGTTGAAAAAAGGGAGATTGCTCCTGAAATAAAAACGGGTTCTTTATTTTATTTTCTAAAACCGTCAGCACTTGATTATTAACCAGCGAAGGATCAAAATTAATCATCCATCCTTTAGGATCTGTTACAGCTATAATATGATGTACTTCTTCAGGAAAGACAAAAAGTAAAGAAGGTGCAGTAAATTCTATAATCTCAAAATCAATATTTAATTTGAAATTTCCGTTTAAGGCAAACATTAATTGACAATGATCATCCCGATGAGGTGCAGAAATATCATGTTCTTCTACATCTTTATCCTCCATATTAACAAGTAAATCAAATGATTTTCTTTTGAAAACCTTGTTGTTTGAAAATATATCATTTTATGATAATCCCAATTTCGGAACTACGAACTCCAAGGATTTGGGAAGGGAAAATAATTTAGAACAATGAAGGATGCAAATTTTAATAACATCCAATTTATGCTTTAGTAATTTCAAAAAGGTGTTTAGTGTAAGCCACAACACAATATTAATTACCTGTGATTGTGACCCCTTGAACTGGATGGTCTTTAAAAAACTGGTTTCTATCTTTTGCAAATTCCTGTTCTAATTTCGTCATTTCAGCCTTTGTGGTTAATATTGACTTTTTTGGCATAAGGCTTTTGAATAACTTTGAGCCAATCTGTAAATGGGTAATTTCAAAAGTCGTATTGGATTTGAGTTCAACAGCTTTTACAATCAATCCTGGTAAATTACCAATACCTAAGATATTATATGTAGTATGGTATGCATCGCAATACCATACAGACAATTCATATCCGCTTGAAGATGTACCTAAGGCTTTTTTGCATTCGTACCCTGCAATAATTTGCGTACTATCTACTAGCTTCCACTTGTATTTAGGCAACGTTACTTCATAAGAATATGCTTGGAACATCTTCCTAAAATATAAGTACTTTTTCTTTTCATAGTCAAAAAAAATCTGCCTATCTAATCCATAGTTATTCATAGTCTCGGATAAAAAATTTTGAACATCTGAAATCTCGCCATTTGGATTTGGATTGGCTTTAAAAAATTTTTCAGCATATTTCATTGCATAAGAGGTATCTGCCTTAAACCTATCCAAATCTTTTTCAAGACTATGGTTTTTTGAAATCAACACCATCGAATTTCTTATCGTGGGTAAATCTTTAGTTGTTAATCCAGATTGGGTTATTTTATAGTGAATTTCAAATAAAACCGAATCACTTTGACCAAATAATGTATTCGATAAAAGAATTGAGAATGTAAAAAATATAATCTTTTTCATATAGACAAGTTGTAAAATATCCTGCATCTGCTATCTAAGGCATTATGATCCTTACGTGTTGACTTCCTGGCTCATCTAGTGGGCAAGCGTCGTGATTAACCATTAATCCTTTGGACGCTGCCATAATCATCAGTTGTGTGTAAGAGCAGTCGCAAAAATCATAAACTGTGATAACAGGACCACAAGAAGTTGTTACTTCAAATTCATACCAATTTTTTATCAGTTCAGAGGTTTTAGTCGCAACAGCTTTTTATGAAAGCTTTGTTATTTTGAATTTTGCATTATCATTTATAATA
>SEBM01000296.1 GCA_004296145.1 Flavobacterium sp. | reverse complement strand
ATTAAATTTACTTATATCATTTTGATTTCTAAACTTAAGATTGGTTTTTTAATTGCTTGAAAATAAATAAATTGTGTTTCAACTCTTAAACGAATTACTTTGCGGGAATCCATTTTTTAAAATTTAGAAGAAATTCATTTTGTTGATCCACAAATAAGTAATGTGAGCAATTTTCAATAAGTATAAAATGGTTTTTTCCAACTAAATTTTGAATAGAAGTAATTTGTGCCAATGAAAAAATACCATCATCTTTTCCGTAGATTGCAAAAATCGGAACTCCGACAGTTTTAATTTTCTTTAAGAAAGGCCTGCTGTCAATATTGTTTTTCTTTTCGTTTTGGTAGAAAAGAAGTGGTGCTTTTTTATTTCTGATATTAGTTTTAAAAAATTGTCCAGCTTCATAATCGCTGTATAAATTTTTAGATTCAGCAGTTGGATTTGGCATTTTGAAAAACCCATTTTCGCCGGCTAAATCAAAACACCCTTTTCGATATTTAGCAGAATTTTTATTTAGATTTTCGACAATACTTATTTTCTTTAATTCTTCTGAATCATTTTTATATTTTGATTGCAATGAATTTAAAATATGATCATAAGTTTCCTGTTGCGAAAATAATGCTCCAGCTAAGACTAAAGCGCTAACATTCTCTGGATATTTATTTGTATAAAGTGTAGCGACCAAACCTCCAAAACTATGAGCCAGAAGAACAGCTTTCTTTAAATTATATTTTTTATAAATGAAATTTAAATCCTGAAAAGCTTCTTCATAAGTAAAATTTGCTTTAGGATCAGAAGATCTTCCTTCGCCCCTTCGGTCATAAATAATAACATAAAAACCATTGTTAGCCAGTTTCTTGGCTGTTGTTGCTTCAAATAAAGTAGAGTTTCCACTTGGGCCTCCATGAATGAAAATTATAGCTTTGTTTTTTTCATTTCCATAAGTTTTTATGTAAAGATTTTGTCCATTTGCGAAGACAGAAATAGTTAGAAAGAAAAGAAAAAGTAAGTTTTTCATTTAGGAAATTTGAAACAATTATAATTTTTTTTCTAAACCATATAAGTGATATAAGTAAATTTAAGCTAACTATTTAAGTGAACTTATATTGCTTATATGGTTTAAAAATAGATTTATTCCATATTCTGATGATCTTCCATATCTCTGTGAAGATCTAGTTTTCTAAATGTTGGTGATTTTAATGCTGTGAAGATAACGGTCAGAAGTGTAATACTTCCTCCAAAAACAACAGAGGTTACAGTTCCCATTAATTTGGCGGTCGCACCACTTTCAAAAGCACCTAATTCATTAGAAGATCCAACAAAAATCGAATTTACAGCACCAACACGACCACGCATATGATCTGGAGTTTTAAGCTGTAAAATAGTTTGTCTGATTACTACAGAAATTCCGTCAGCCAATCCGCTCAAAAATAAAGCGAAAACAGAAAGCCAGAATGACGTAGAAAGACCAAATAAGATGATAGATAACCCGAAAACAAATATGGCGATTAAAAGTTTCTTTCCTGCATCTTTATATAAAGGTACATAAGCAGAAACAAGCATCGTAATGAAAGCACCTACCGCAGGAGCAGCTCTTAATATTCCAAAACCTTCAGCACCCACTTTTAAGATATCCTGGGCAAAAACAGGTAATAAAGCTACTGCACCTCCAAAAAGTACAGCAATCATGTCTAGTGATAAAGCACCTAAAACGATTTGGTTTCTGAATACAAAAGTTAAACCTTCTGTAAGACTGTCTTTTATCGATTCTCCAATCTTCGGATTTATGATTGGTTTTGCGCTGATTTGTGATAAAGCAATTAACGAAAGAAGTGAGAATCCGAAAACCATACACATTGACCAGTGAACGCCAATCCAGTTGATTGAAAATCCTGCCAAAGCCGGCCCCATAACCGCACCAATCTGCCAAACAGAACTACTCCATGTCGCTGCATTTGGATATGCTTTTTTTGGAATAATCAACGATAGAAGAGAGAAAATTGTTGGGCCAAGAAATGCTCTAACCAATCCGCCCAAAAAGACTAAAGTATAAATGGAATACAAAATAACAGTTGGAGATAAATCACCAACAACTTTTGGCCAGGTCAGTAAAAACAATCCAAAACTAATTACCGAAAACCCCAGAATACATTTTACCAGTAATCCTTTCTTTTCTCTTTGATCGACTATATGTCCTGCAAATAAAGCCATCGAAACAGCCGGAATAACTTCCATTAATCCAATGATTCCCAACGAAAGCGGGTTTTTAGTTAAACTGTAAACTTCCCATTCTATTACAATAAACTGCATAGCCCAGGCAAAAACCATGGCGAAACGCAATAATAAAAACACATTAAATTCTCTGTAACGCAATGCCTGATACGGATCGGCTTTTTTTACTTTATCTGTCATTATTTCTAATATCTTTTAGCATTAGTTGAGTAGAAACAGTATTGTTCCACTCGTTTTCAGAAATGCAATATGCAAGCTGAATTGAATTTTGATTTTTTGTAATGTCTATTTTTTTTCCGAGTCCGAAACCAATTGCTGCTATACCATCAGAATCGGTTTGTTTTACAAACAGTCTTAAATGCTCTTCGTCTGCGCCAAGAGTTTTGGCATAACCTGTATCTTTTGCATCCGAAGTCATAAAAACTGGCGTCATATTTTGTGGGCCAAAAGGTTCGAATTGTTTTAAAATCCGGATCAGTTTTGGGGTAATATCTTTGAAGTTGATTTCAGCGTCGATTTCAATTTCCGGAGTTCTCATTTCCGGTAAAATAGTTTTTTCGACACATTTCTCAAAAGCCGCTTTGAAAGCTTCGTAATTTTCTGCTTTTAAAGTCATTCCGGCAGCGTACATATGGCCTCCAAATTGTTCCAAATGTTCTGAACAGGTATCAAGGGCATTATAAACATCAAAACCTTTTACAGATCTTGCCGACGCGGCATATTTGTCGCCGCTTTTTGTAAAAACTAAAGTTGGTCGATAATACGTTTCGATTAATCTTGAAGCTACAATTCCAATAACACCTTTGTGCCAGTCTTCCTGAAAAACAACAGTTGAAAATCGTTCTTCTTCGTTGTTTTCTAAAATCTGCTGAAAAGCTTCTTTGGTAATTCTTTTATCTAAATCTTTTCGGTCGGCATTATAATGTTCAATCTCTGAGGCGAATTGCTGTGCTTGTTCAAAGTCAAATTCGGTTAATAATTCAACTGCATGATTTCCGTGTTTGATTCTTCCTGCCGCATTTATTCTTGGCGAAATAATAAAAACAACATCAGAAATATCCAGAACTTTCTTTTTTACCTGATGCACCAAAGCTTTAATTCCCGGTCTCGGATCAGCATTTATAACCTGCAATCCGAAATAAGCCAAAACCCTGTTTTCTCCTGTAATCGGAACTATATCCGCAGCAATTGCCGTAGCAACCAAATCAAGATATGAAATTATATCTTCTATTGTTTCATTTCGGTTTTTTCCTAAAGCCTGAATCAGTTTAAAACCAACTCCACAACCGCACAATTCATCATACGGATACGAACAGTCTTCTCTTTTCGGATCTAAAATAGCAACCGCATCCGGAAGAAATTCTCCGGGTCTGTGGTGATCACAGATAATAAAGTCAATGTTTTTTTCTTTCGCGTAGGCGATATGGTCAATTGATTTTATTCCGCAGTCCAAGGCGATAATTAAAGAAATTCCATTATCGTCTGCGTAGTCGATTCCTTTATACGAGATTCCGTAGCCTTCATCATAACGATCCGGAATGTAAGTGGCAATGTGCGGATAATATGATTTAAGATAAGATGAAACCAGAGAAACCGCCGTTGTTCCGTCGACATCATAATCGCCAAAAACCATTATGTTTTCTTGGTTTTCTATTGCCAATTCAATTCTGGCAACTGCTTTGTCCATATCTTTCATCAGAAATGGGTCATGAAGATGTTCTAACGAAGGTCGAAAGAAATTTTTAGCATCCTCAAAAGTTTCAATGCCACGCTGAATCAAAAGTGTTGCGACAAAATCTTCAACATTTAATGCTTGCGCCAAATGGTTGACTTTATCTTCAGAAGGTTTTGGTTTTAATGTCCAGCGCATTTTTTTATTGTAGATTTTTGATTTTAGATCTCAGATTTCTGAAATCGTTTAATCTAAGAATGGTAATTTTTTTGTTTTCCACTCCCGATAACTGTCGGGGTAAAATGATTTTTATGTTTTCTTTTAACCGCAAATTACACAAATTTCCACTAATTTAATTTGTGAAAATTTGTGTAATTTGTGGTTGAATATTCGGTTTCAGCTAAAGCTTGCGGAATTCAGATTTTATACAATCTGAAATCTAAAATTATTATTTCGCTTCTAAAGCATTTCCTTCAAACTGAATTCCGTCCCAGCCTAAGTTGATAAAATTTCTAATGTTTTGATGATTTGTTCCGTTTGGATCTCCTAAAACTTCTTCAAAATAAAATGCACCAAAACAAGCTAAAGTTTCTTCTTTGCTTAAGTTTTGCAATTTTGCGAAAGAGAATAATTTACAAGAACCAGAATTTTCTCCGGCAGCATTATGGTGTGTTCCGTTTTGAAAAGCAGTTGGAGTAAAATTGTAGTTTTCTTCGATTACTGCAATAGTTTCAGGAAATGTATTTTGGGTTGGGTTTTGTTTTAGTTTTTCTAAAAAGGCTTGAATGCTCATGATATTATATTATTTTTTTGTACTAATTATTTCTTGATTTCTAATAAGCGATCTTGAAGCATCAAAATAAATTTCTTTACCCTTATAAAATTTACTTGGCTCATTTGTAAAATGATCACATAATTCAGATAAAGATTGATTACCTAATTTTGATATTTCAAAATAATCGTAAATGATATTGTATTCATCAGAAACATAAATTACTTTAAAAGCTGAATCGCAACTTAAGCCATTCCCACTATAAACAATAACTTTTCTAAAGTCTCTATATCTTTTTTGATAATTTTTCCATTCAGATTCTGGTTTGCCGAGCTTGAATAGTGCAAATCCCATTTTGTTATTTGCTACCAAACTCACGGGGTTTTTTTCTAAAATTTTTTCGCACTCAATCTTTAATTTTTCATATTCCTCATTATTTGATAAAATATCTAGTTGCCCTTCATCTGGTTTGTTTTTTAGATAATTTTCTTGAAAGGAAAACCCATAGTAAATAAGAACAATTTCTTCTAAAGATAAAGTATTGTCAAATGATTTAAATCTTTCTAATAATTTTGGATAATAAGTCGAAGAATTTACATTTTTTATTTTCGATTCTACTTCATCAAAATTTATATTTATTTGATCTTGACC
>SEBM01000295.1 GCA_004296145.1 Flavobacterium sp. | reverse complement strand
TTCCTCAGGATGACAAACATTACTGAAGCTAATTGCGAAAAAACTAAAATATAAACTCAACAATATAAAATTAAAAAATCCCAAACTCTTTTGGAATTTGGGATTTTAAATATTGAAATTAAAGAAGTTTTAGATTTTCTTCATTTGTTCTTTCATCATTGTAATTTGCTCTTTCAGCATACCTTGTTTGTCTAATTTCTTAGCTTCATTAAGTAAATTGGTAGCTTCCAGTTTTCTTCTTCTTGACATTGCAACTCCTGCAAGGTTTAATTTAGCAACAGCCAAATCCATATCCATAGACAATCCAAGTTCAATAGCTTTTTTGAAATGTTTCTCAGCCTGGTTGATATTAGTTTGAGATAACATGATTCCGTGTAGGTAATTAAAGTATCCTTGTTGTTTTCTTACCAATGCAGTTTCGGGATTTTTGATATAGGCAAGCCATTTTTTAGCGCCTTCAAAGTCTTGTTTTCTTAATTTAAGGAAAGCCAAAAGGATGAATTCATTTTTGAAGTAAAGAAAAATTGGAATTGCAGTAAGTAAAATAAGGAAAATTCCATTCCCGATATTACTCTCTGTAAATTGCCAAACAGCAGCAACTACAAGAAGTGCGGCCAAAATAAGTTTAATATTTTTGTGAAACATAATTATTGTAAATTTGTGATTGCAAATATAGTAAAATGAATTAAAAATATTTTTATTAAAGTACTTGCCAGAAAAAAAAGTCTTTGTATATTTGCACTCGGTTTTTGAATAACGATATCCAAAACCAAGAAAGAGTTAATAGATACCATTTAAAGATACAAAGCAATGAGCAAAAGAACGTTTCAACCATCGAAAAGAAAAAGAAGAAATAAGCACGGATTTATGGACAGAATGGCTTCTGCGAATGGAAGAAAAGTTCTAGCGCGTAGAAGAGCAAAAGGAAGACATAAATTAACTGTTTCTAGCGAGCCTAGACACAAAAAATAATGTTTCTATAAACATAAATAAGGCGTTACTTTCTTAGTATCGCCTTTTTTTATACCTTGTCGGTAAAAATTTTCTCAACATTCTAGTTTATAGCACACTAGAAATGTTTTTAAAGCACTTATATAACTACACAATACATACAAAATGCCTAAAGACACATCAATAAAATCAGTTTTAATAATAGGTTCAGGACCTATTGTTATTGGTCAAGCTTGCGAATTTGATTATGCAGGATCTCAATCTGCACGTTCTATTCGTGAAGAAGGAATTGAAGTTATCTTGATAAACTCAAATCCAGCGACAATTATGACCGACCCGAGTATGGCCGATCATATTTATTTGAAACCACTAACTACAAAATCGATTATTGAAATTCTAAAGGAACATCCACAAATTGATGCTGTTTTGCCAACAATGGGAGGACAAACGGCTTTGAATTTATGTTTGGAAGCTGAAGAAAAAGGAATTTGGCAGGATTTCGGAGTAAAATTAATCGGGGTTGACGTTAATGCAATTAATATTACTGAAGATAGAGAGCAGTTTAAACAGCTTTTAGAAAGAATTAATGTTCCAACTGCACCGGCAAAAACAGCTACTTCATATTTAGAAGGAAAAGAAATCGCTCAGGAATTTGGTTTCCCGTTAGTAATCCGTCCATCTTTTACACTTGGTGGAACAGGAGCAGCGATTGTTTACAAAAAAGAAGATTTTGACGAACTTTTAACTCGTGGTTTAGAAGCTTCTCCAATACATGAAGTTTTGATTGATAAAGCTTTAATGGGATGGAAGGAATATGAATTAGAGCTTTTAAGAGATAAAAATGATAACGTAGTAATCATTTGTTCGATTGAAAACATGGATCCGATGGGAATTCATACAGGAGATTCGATTACAGTTGCACCTGCAATGACTTTATCAGATACAACTTTTCAAAAATTACGTGACTACGCAATCTTAATGATGAGAAGTATCGGAAATTTTGCAGGAGGTTGTAATGTACAATTTGCAGTTTCACCAGACGAAAAAGAAGATATCGTAGCAATCGAAATCAATCCTCGTGTATCTCGTTCTTCTGCTTTGGCATCTAAAGCAACTGGTTACCCGATTGCAAAAATCGCTTCTAAACTGGCTTTAGGATATAACTTAGACGAATTGCAAAACCAGATTACAAAATCTACTTCTGCTCTTTTTGAACCAACCTTAGATTATGTAATCGTAAAAATTCCACGTTGGAACTTCGATAAATTTGAAGGTGCTGACAGAACTCTTGGACTTCAGATGAAATCTGTTGGTGAGGTTATGGGAATCGGACGTTCGTTCCAGGAAGCTTTACACAAAGCAACGCAATCTTTAGAAATAAAACGTAACGGTCTTGGTGCTGACGGAAAAGGATATAAAAACTACGAACAAATTATCGAGAAACTAACGAATGCAAGTTGGGATCGTGTTTTTGTAATTTATGATGCCATCGCAATGGGAATTCCATTGAGCCGTATTCATGAAATCACAAAAATAGATATGTGGTTCTTAAAGCAATACGAAGAGCTTTATACTTTAGAAAAAGAAATTTCGAATTATAAAATCTCAGATTTACCAAAAGAATTATTGCTTGAAGCGAAACAAAAAGGTTTTGCAGACAGACAAATTGCCCACATGGTAAATTGTCTTGAAAGTGAAGTTCATACTTTGCGTGAAAAAATGAATATAAACCGTGTGTTTAAATTGGTAGATACTTGTGCTGCCGAATTTAAAGCAAAAACACCTTATTACTATTCTACTTTTGAAGCTGAAATTGAAAAAGCTAACGGAGAGCGTTATGTTGATAACGAAAGTATTGTAACAGATAAAAAGAAAATCATCGTTTTAGGTTCAGGTCCAAACAGAATCGGGCAGGGAATTGAGTTTGATTATTCTTGTGTACACGGAGTTTTGGCTGCAAAAGAATGTGGTTATGAAACCATCATGATCAACTGTAATCCAGAAACGGTTTCTACAGATTTTGATACAGCAGACAAATTATACTTTGAGCCAGTATTCTGGGAGCATATTTACGACATTATTCAGCATGAAAAACCAGAAGGTGTAATTGTACAGCTTGGTGGACAAACAGCATTAAAACTGGCTGAAAAATTATCTAAATACGGAGTGAAAATCATCGGAACTAGTTTTGATGCACTTGATTTAGCTGAAGACAGAGGTCGTTTCTCAGATTTATTGAGAGAATTACATATTCCTTTCCCACAATTCGGAATTGCTGAAACAGCTGATGAAGCTTCTGCTCTTGCAGATACTTTAGATTTTCCACTTTTGATTCGTCCTTCTTATGTATTAGGAGGTCAGGGAATGAAAATTGTAATCAACAAAAAAGAATTGGAAGAGCACGTTATTAATTTGTTGAAAACGATTCCAGGAAATAAATTGCTTTTAGATCACTATTTAGCCGGAGCAATCGAAGCGGAAGCTGATGCAATTTGTGATGCTGACGGAAATGTTTACATCATCGGAATCATGGAGCATATCGAACCTTGCGGAGTTCACTCTGGAGATAGTAATGCTACTTTGCCTCCTTTTAACTTAGGAGAATTTGTAATGCAACAAATTAAAGACCATACAATAAAAATTGCGAGAGCTTTAAAAACAGTTGGTTTAATCAATATTCAGTTTGCGATAAAAGACGATACCGTTTATATCATCGAAGCAAACCCTAGAGCTTCAAGAACGGTTCCGTTTATTGCAAAAGCTTACGGAGAGCCTTATGTAAACTATGCTACAAAAGTAATGTTAGGACATAATAAAGTAACTGATTTTGATTTTAATCCACAATTAAAAGGATACGCAATCAAACAACCGGTTTTCTCTTTCAGTAAATTCCATAATGTAAACAAAGCATTAGGACCGGAAATGAAATCAACAGGGGAAAGTATCTTGTTTATTGATGACTTAAAAGATGATCAATTCTACGAGTTGTATTCTAGAAGAAAAATGTATTTGAGTAAATAAAACTCAAATCTTTATAATAAAAAAGCTCCAATGAAAATTGGAGCTTTTTTGTATTTAATTAATATGCTACATCATATTTATAATTAAAAGTACCATCTGTTACAGTTGTGGTAACAGGATTATCAGCACTGATTGGTTTTGAATAATCTTCAACGCATTTGCAAGAAAATGTTCCTTTAACTGTTTTAGCGGTTAAATCAACGGCAGTTACAGATAAGGATCCTTCGGTTACATATTGATTGTTTTCCTTAGTATTATAGGTGAAATTAATCTGTGTTTTATGTTCACTATTAGTTTCTGCAGAAATTGGATATGTACCCACTTTAAGATCAGTTCTTTTGATGTAAATAACGATTTCATCAATTCCTTTTCTTCCCTGAAGCTGTATAAACTCAGATGCTGGATAATAGGTGAATAATGGTTTTGTGGCAAAGTTTGAATTGAACGGATTGTTCACTTCCCATAATTCTCCGTCAACTTTTGCAGTCATTGCAAATTTTGATGTCGGATTGTTGTCGTCTGGTGTTTCGCTATTGTTGTTGTCATCACTTGAACAGCTGTTTAAAACCAGCACTAAAAAGATTAAAAGGGCTTTTGTTATTTTCATTTGGATAAAATTTGTTAAGTCGTAAATGTAGAAAAATATGGGTTAATATTTTGTTATGTCCAGAGTAAAAAATATCGATTTGTTATTAACAAAAAAGCTCCAACGTAAATTGGAGCTTTTTTTATATGAAATACAGAGAATTATTTTTCTACATCATATCTGTAGCTAAAAGTGCCTTCAGTTACTTTTGTTGTAACAGGATTAGAATCACTAATTGGTAATTCATCATCTTCTACGCAATTAAATGAAAATGTTCCAGATACTTTTTTAGCATTTAAATCAATTGCTGTTATTGATAATGAGCCATTAATAGGATATTGACTTTTTGCTTTATTACTATTGTATGATATTTCAACTTGCGTTTTTGAAGCGTCCATTGTCATTGGAGTAATAGGGTACGTTCCGATTTTTAGATCACTTCTTTTAATAAAAAGTCTGATTTCATCTCCAAAAGAAGCAGAACTTCTGCCTTGCAAAAGAATATATAAATCTTCAGGATACATATCAAATAACGTTTTTGTAGCATAATCTGAACCATACGGATTTTGCATTTCCCATAATTTTCCATCAACTTTTGCAGTCATTGCAAATTTTGTGTCAGAATTATCAGAATCATTAGAATCATCCTTGTCACTTGAACAGCTGTTTAAAGCAAGAAGTAAAAATAGAAATAGGATTTTTGGTGTTTTCATTATTTTTGATTTTATTTAGCACCAAATGTAAAGAAATAGTTGTTAATATCTTTTAAGA
>SEBM01000987.1 GCA_004296145.1 Flavobacterium sp. | reverse complement strand
AACATTTGAAATCAAAACTTTAAATATTTCTTGAGTAGAAATAAAAACAGCCAACACGATTTTCATCATGCCGGCTGTTTTTCAGGAAAGAAATAATATAGTTTTATTTAGTAGTTGTCTGATTGGTTTCTCTAAGATTTTGATTGTCTAAAATCTGTTGGAGAAAAGGTTTGACCTGAGTTTCAATTTCAGATTCAGAAATATCCAAGGCTTTGGGATCTTTAACCAAATCGAACCAAGGTTTTGGGCCGTCAAAATTATAACTTCCAAAAACGATAACCGGAGTTCCTTTTACTTTTACGTTTTCCTTGTCTTTTAGAATCCACTCATCTGCAAATTTGTACAGATATTTGGCGTCTTTTTCAAGAAGTCTCAAACAAGAATGCGAAGCAGGATAACCCGGTAATTCATATTGATGAAAACCAACTCCAAGTTTGTTTTCTATATTGAAATTCCATTTTAAATCCCACTCATCATTAAAGGTACTGGTTGTTTTTTCTGCTTTCCAGTTAGTAAAAAACAAACCTGTTGGTGTTGGATCTTTTTTTCTACCCATATTTGTTGGGCCGGTATAGACCAATTCTCCATATTCATAAGCAGCAAAAGTCTGCGTAGGATAAGAGAAGATAATCACTTTAGAAACATCTTCTAAAGCTGAAACATGTATAGGAAACGGAAGGTAATAAACTAAATCCCCGCTGTAATCTTCAGGAACTACAATAGAATCCTTTTTGGCAAGATTAGCTTTATCTGTTCGGTTTATTGCATAAACAATGCTTGCTTTACTGCTGTCAGCATCGTTTGTTTTTAACCATTCTTTTGTTTTTTCAAAATGATAAGAAGAAGCACTTGGCTTTTTGTATTCAACTTTTTTGTGTTCTTTGGCTTTTACTTTAGGCTCATTTTTTTCAGTTTTATTTTGATTATTACAGGAAACCAATAAAACTAAAATTAAAATTAGCAAGGCGTTTGATGTGTAATATAGCTTTTTCATAATGTTATTATTTGATATGATAAAGTTCTCGTTACTTAATATTTTGTTCTCTTCTTCTAGCTTTTCTGGCTCTCCTTCTTTTTTAATCTTCTGCTCCAC
>SEBM01000986.1 GCA_004296145.1 Flavobacterium sp. | reverse complement strand
TACTCATGATCACCTTTGATGTAAGATTAATGAAAAGTCCGTGAGCAAGCAAACCATCAATTTGATTTAACTCATTTGCCAATAGTAAAGGATCATCAATTAATCCAAAATCGGCATCAATAATAAAATTACCATTGTCGGTTATAAAAATTTGATTGTTCTTTAATCGCTTTACACCTTTTCCACCCAGTTTTGAAACCTGATCAAAAACGTATTGATAAGCTAAGGGAATAACTTCAATAGGAACAGTAAATGCACCCAGTTTTTGTACCTTTTTTGTAGTATCGGTAACAATAATAGAGTTTTTACTTAAGGAAGCCATAATCTTTTCTCTAAACAGTGCACCGCCCCCGCCTTTTATCAAATCAAGCGATTCGGTGAACTCATCTGCACCATCAATACTTACGTCAATAACAGATAGTTCTCCTAGGGGAAGGATTTCTATCCCAAAAGATTTGGCTAGTTCTTCGGTGTGAATAGAACTTGCAGCTGCCTTGATTTTTAATCCGTTTTGCACCATTGCACCTAATTCTTTTATTGCAAATGATGCTGTAGAACCAGTACCCAAACCTACAATATCACCGTCTTTTATAAATTTTACCGCAGCTTTTGCAGCCGCCAGTTTTTCGGCATCTTGATTGTTTGCTTCCATATGGCTAAAAATAGAAAAATTTTCCCGCAGATTTAAAATGATAAACGCCGCAGATTTATACAGATTAAGTTGCTTTTGACTTACGAAGTTTTACAGGGAGGAATAGTGGGAGAACTTCATTAGTCTTGCAAGACCAAACCCGAAAAAGGTTGCCGATAAACAATATGGATTGCAGGCATACAGGGACGACTATAAAGAAACCTTTAAACAAAAAAAATTATTGCATCTGTGCAATAATTTCATTTTACAACGTTTATATAATTGAGAGCGTTAATTTAGATGATGGGGATTCTGCTATATTGTGGAATCCCCATTTCTTTTGATGTTTTATTTTTTGGGGTAAAATCGGACTGTGGGTAGCAAACTTCAGTCCGATTTTTTTTATTTTTCAGTTGACAATGAATAAGGAAAATCTGCAGGTTTTGAACCTCTGATCTTATT
>SEBM01000985.1 GCA_004296145.1 Flavobacterium sp. | reverse complement strand
TTGTAATCCTGCCTTTCTTGTAAAGAATTTTAATTGAATTATAATTTCTCGCTTAATTTTAATTCTAATTCTTCAATTCTTTTTTCTTGTTGTAATATTATATTCGTCATTAATTTCCACTCATTCTCGCTAACGGTAATCAATTTATTTGTTGCTGTATCAGCATTTTTTTCATCTTTAAAAAATGCCTCAACTGGTTTGCCTAAAATCTCGGCAAGTTTTTTTAATCTTTCTGCAGTAATTTTGATTTCGCCGGATTCAATTCTTTGATAAGTGCTTTGTGAAAGTCCAAGTTGCTTTGATATATATTCTTGAGAATAGCATTTTTCATCCCTATGTTGGCGTAAATTAATTCTAGAATACACCTCTTTAATTTCTTCTCTAGATAGTTTCATTTTCATCTCCCAAAATATAATTTTTTTTTAATAAATGGCGCATAAATTTATGTGTACGATGCATTTTTATATGCATTGATAATTTATTAAGCATCATTAAGGCTATTATATTTACATATTAATTCATTAAAATTACAATGTTATGAAAAAAGAAAATTTACTCAGCAAGGCTGAAATGAAAAAAGTATTAGGCGGTAAACAAGATGGTGGCGATAACGAGAATCCATGTTCAGTTGCAGGTGGCCTATGTTCAACTTGGACTGAAGAGATTTGTTGTTCAGGTTTGACATGCACTGGGCAGGACGGCCAAAAGCCAGGCCTTTGTGCTTAATAAACATTAAAAATGGTAGAAGATTGGAAATAGGCTTTATATACTTTAAAAATTTTTAATCTGTACTAATTGCTCTAAGTAAAAAATAACCATCTGGTAAAGAGATTTTTACGGAGTAATAGCAGGCGAGTGACCGGCAATGTACCTACAGCAAAACCCAAAGCAAGTATACCATCCATCTTAGTGTGTACCCTTTCCCTTAAACAGTCATGAAGACGCTCGTATTGTTCTATAGTACCTATGGTCACGCCTGGAAGCTGGCCGAAGCCATTGCCAAAGGCGCCCGCGAAGTAGCTGGCAACGAAGTGGTAGTGAAGCGCGTGCCCGAAACCCTATCCAAAGAAATTCTGGACCAGACGGGTGCCACG
>SEBM01000984.1 GCA_004296145.1 Flavobacterium sp. | reverse complement strand
CGGTAAAAGTATAGCCCATAAGTTTTGCTATAGTTTGTGCAAATTGTTTTTGGTATAATTGAGATTCTGTTTTGATTTCGCCTTTTGGAGCAATTTTCGGACCCATTGCAGCAAACCAAATTTCAGAGGCGCCTTCAATTTTTTCGCCATGATCTCTCCATTGTTCTTTTTTCTTATCGCCGCGTCCGTGATCTACGGTAATAAATAAAGTCGTTTTGTTTTTATATTGCGGATCATTTTGTACAAAATCCCAGATTTCTTTTATCCATTTATCTACTTGATTTGCAGCGTCAAGATATGATCTGTATTGTCCTGCGTGCGCCCATTCATCCGTTTCACCGTACGCGATATACAGCACTTTTGGTTTGTTGGTTTTAAGTTCATTTAATGCCTGATAATGAGTAAAGACATCAAGACATTCATCTTCGTGAAAAGGCTTAAACGAATTCTCACGCATTTCGTTTAAGAGTTTTTGAGTTTCTGTCGGAGCATTTCCTCCAACATTATCAAAAGCAGAAATCACAGGAAAATTGCTTCTTTCTTCATTTAAAATTCTGTCAAAAGCATTCCACGCTCCAAAGGCAATCGTTTTACCTTTTAATTGTGGTTGTTGATTTAAAAATTCTAAAACGTTTATGTTTGGATTGGCTTTATGCCCATTAGAATTGATTCTTTTATCTACATCGCCCGTCATGATTTCGCTGTATCCGGGATAGCTAAACCAATACGGATTGGAAACGTTTACTTTATTTCCAAGTTCACGATTACCATAAATCTGACCTTTTGAAGCAATTTCAGACCATAAAAAAGGCATTAGTTTTTCGCGCGCTTTTTCAGAATTACTACTGCCGTATTTTTTATTAATATAAGATTTGTCTCCCTGATTGAAATCTTTATCGCCGGCAATTTTAGAATCCATTCCTTTAAAAACTTCCTGCCATCTAAAGCCATCTGTCGTTATAACAATAATGTTTTCTGTTTTTTGTGCGCTCGATAAAAAGCTTATGAATAGAAATGAGAGTAAAAATATTTTTTTCATTTGTGATTAAAATTAAGACTGAATGTTATAAATAGTTTAAAACTAGTGAATAATAT
>SEBM01000983.1 GCA_004296145.1 Flavobacterium sp. | reverse complement strand
CACGTAACTGGCCTAAAAAAACATTTTATTTGAATCTAGCTGAAAATAGGCAGATCAGACTTAATATAGGATTAGACCCTGATCACAAATTAACAGCAGGATTTGAAAGTATATTACAAGAGTTATCAGATGATTTTAACATAAAATATGTTTCAGTGTAAGAAATTGTAGTAAATACACTAACCGGAAATTTACAATAATTTAGGTCAATGTTAGCGTCTTTGAACGTTAACAGGGGAGACTTGTCTCACAAAACGAATGATTTTTTGCATCTTTTAAATATTTTCTGCTATCTAGATTTATAGAATCAACTTGTATCAACCCTGTGCTTCACCGTTAAAATTGAAAAATTTCTAAACCTGGTGTGTGAATTTTTGTTTAACTAAATTTTTGAATCTCTGAGGTTATATTGTCCATTAATATTTCTTGCCGGATATTACCAGTTATTATTTCGACTGCAACAAAGCGCAGCAGAGAAATTGTTTAAATTTACCATCGTGCATGTCACTAGCTTATCACTTCGGTTGATATTATACAGAGTGAGTAAAGCTATTTTCCTAAGATAATCTTGACTGCATCTCTATTAGGTTTTGAAACCGGAATTTTATCTCCGTTTTTCATCAACAGTGTCCCTCCATCTTCTTTTAACCAGCTTTTAACAAATTTTGGATTTACCAAATGGCTTTGATGAGACCGAACAAACCCGAAAGGTTTTAACAAATCTGTGTATTCCTTTAATGATTTTGAAATGAGTAATTTTTCGTCACCTATTAAAATAAAATTTGTATAATTGTTATCAGCTTCGCACCTCACGACGTCTTGTGGATCAACATATCGGGTTTCATTATGTTGGGGTAACGCAATATTAGCAGTTGCTTTAATTATTGTTTTTTCTTCATTTTCTTCCACACATTTCGTTTGATAATGATCAGGCTGGGAGAAATTAATGGCTACGGAACTGGCAATTATGGCTGATTGGTGATCTCTACTTTTCTTAATCAAAAAGTAGATTAAGAAGAAAATCCCAAAAAAAAACGCGAAAAATAATATTCCAACAATTAAAAGAGCAATTAATTCTGAAGACCCCATATTTAAGAA
>SEBM01000982.1 GCA_004296145.1 Flavobacterium sp. | reverse complement strand
CCAAGTTGAATCCCGTTTAGCGTATAAGGATTAGATGTATTAATCGCCGCCGAACTGTTATCAGGTCTATAATTATATGCAGCCGTAAATGCATCAAGATACGTGGCTTTCGCTACTCCCACTTTTGCTTTTGCACTTAATTCGCTCGCCTTGTACATTTTCCTTTTCGGGTAGTTCTGCTTCGCTAAGTCAACATACTTTTGCAACAAAGGATAATTTATGTTTCCAATAAAACTTTCCTGAGCACTTGCAAAATTAAAGGAAAAAAAAAGGACCACAGAAAATATAGCAGCTCTCATCATTTGTGTACGTATTAAACTTTCTCTTTTTGAAATAGTGCAGGGATAGTCATAAAAATAATCTTTAAATCTAACCAAATGGTGAATTTTTTGGTGTAAAAATTATCAAACTTTTTTCTTTCCCTATCAGACATATCTTTTTTTCCTCGTTTAGTAATTTGCCACAATCCAGTGATGCCTGCCGGGCCTAAAAAACGGGTAGACCACTCATCTGTCGTGAGTTGTTCGGCTTCATAAAGCGGCAAGGGTCTATTGCCAACAATAGACATATTTCCTATAAGAACATTAAATAGCTGAGGAAGTTCGTCCAGGCTAGAGTTTCTAAGGAAACTACCGAGTTTAGTTACTCTTGGGTCGTTCTGTATTTTAAAAAAAGCAGAATCTCCGTATTGGTTATCTTTCTTCAAATTCTCGATCTCTTTATCGGCATTGGCTCTCATCGATCTAAATTTGTAAAAATCAAATATCTGATAACCGGAACCTACCCTTTTGCTTGCGTAAAATACAGGCCCTTTTGAATCTAGCTTTATTAAAATTGCTACAATGATAAAAAGGGGGCTTAAAAATATTAATGCTGTAATGGATAAAGTAAGATCAAAAATGCGTTTTGATAATGGTGTTTTATACTGTTCTAGCGGTTCGTTAGGTAAATTTTTTAATTTCGAATGAAGTATCTTGTAAGTGTACAGAAACTGTAGCCTCAACTTAATATCAGCAAAGGTAAAAATAGGGCTATAACAATCGCTAACACGCAGCTCAAAAGCTTTTTTGGTAACGCTGGCATCTTTTTCCGTTAATAG
>SEBM01000981.1 GCA_004296145.1 Flavobacterium sp. | reverse complement strand
CGGTTTTTTATCCTGTTAAGTTATTTGATGTAGTAGAACTGATTGATTCTGAAATAACGGAATGTATCATAAAAGGAATCGAAATACCAGGCAATGCCGATGATAATATTTGCTTAAAAACCTTTAAAACGTTGCAGCAAGATTTTGATTTGCCTCACCAACAAATCGTTTTGTTGAAAAACATTCCTGTGGGAGCTGGTTTGGGAGGTGGTTCTGCTGATGCTGCGTTTTTAATCAAATTGGTAAATGATAAGTTTGATTTGGGTTTGTCAGTAGAAAAAATGCAAAATTATGCTAGGGTTTTAGGTGCAGATTGTGCTTTTTTTATCGAAAATAAACCGGCTTATGCTTTTGCAAAGGGCGATGAATTTGAAGATTTAGAAATCGATTTATCCAATCATTTTATGGTATTGGTAAAACCACCAATTCACGTTTCAACTGCCGAAGCTTACAGTAAAGTAAAAGTTAAAGAACCTGCCGCATCCTTAAAAGATTTAATACATTTGCCTTTAAGCGATTGGAGAGCTAATATTTTTAATGATTTTGAGATTTCTGTTTTTGAAAAATATCCCGAAATTGACGAAATAAAAACAAAGCTTTATGCTGCAGGTGCTACATTTGCGCTAATGAGTGGAAGCGGTTCGTCTGTTTACGGTATTTTTGAACAGCCAGTTAAATTACCAGAATTGGAAAAAGATAACTTGGTTTTTTATAATATTTAAATAATTTATAAACCACAAAGACACAAAGTACACCAAGTAATTTAACCTTTGTGTTCTCCGTGCCTTGGTGGTTAAAAAATGAACATGGAAATAAATCTAATCCGCAAAAGCGGGAAATTTAATTTTGAAGCAAGTAACGAAAGCGGTTTTACCGTCGAGTTAGACGCAAATCCTGCAATTGGGGGAGAAGGAAAGGGTTTCAGACCAATGGAAACCTTACTAATTGGTTTAGGTGGTTGCAGTGGAATTGATATGGTAAATATTCTTACCAAGCAAAAAGAAGATTTAGCAGATATTAAAATCAATATTAATGCTTCAAGAGTAAATGAGGAACCTGCAATTTTTGAAGAAATTAACATCCAATTTAACCTTGCTGG
>SEBM01000980.1 GCA_004296145.1 Flavobacterium sp. | reverse complement strand
GCTAATGCTTTTTGAGTCAAAAAAATATTCTTTTTTCTGACTATAGCAAAAATTAAAAATAAGGCAAAAAATTAAAAGGATTTTATTCATCAATTTTATAAGTAGTTTTTTTGTTTGTATTACCGCTAACGGTTTTCGGCTTTGCGATGGTGGGGAAATCGAAGCACAAATGTTCAGGTTTGCACAAATGTTCAATCGAAGCACAAATGTTGAATTTAGCACTTCAGCCCCACTATTGCAAAACCGATGTTAGCGGTTCGTTGTTTTATTTTAGGTTCTTCATTGCATTCATTAATGTCGTATAAATCTCACTTGGTTTGCTATTATGCCAATCTGTGTCCGACTTATTTTCGGAAACTTTATTATCTACTTTTTCATATAACCACCAAATGTTTCCGAATGGGTCTTTTAATCTCGCCAATTTTAGTCCGTTGTAAAAGTCGCTCAGTTCTGTAACAATTTCTGCTTTTTCTGCTTTGGCTCTGTCTAGTATTTGTTGTGCATTGTCAACATAAATTTGCAGAAATGCAGGTGTAAAAGGCCAGTCAACTTTTGAGTCTGCCAATAGAATCATTGAATCTCCAATTTGAATTTCTGCGTGAATCAATGTCCCATCTTTATCAGGAGTTCTTACTTGCTTATTTTCTTCTGCACCAAATACTTTTTCAGCAAAGTCAATGAACTTGGTTGCACCTCCTTTTATTATCACAAAAGGATTTACTTTATTGTAATGAGGCGTTTTTAATTCTTTTGTTGTCATATGTGTTATTTTTAATTAGTTCTTTGTTGTCGTGGGTTTCGATACAATGACCGCTAACGTTTCGGGGCTTTGCGATGGTGGGGCAATCGAAGCACAAATCTTCAATTTTGCACAAAAGTTCAATCGAAGAAATACCGTTGAACCTTGCAGTTTCGCCCCACTATTGCAAAACCCTTGTTAGCACCAGTTTTTTTTATTTTATGTTGTCTTGTAAATATACCATCCTTTTCCAATTTCTCTAATCATAATTATTCTACTTGGATTCATTTCGGGTAAATCTTTTTTGTCTTTTATGTAAAAATATCCAACTGAGTTGTCAAGCATTCCACCAATTAAAAAAT
>SEBM01000294.1 GCA_004296145.1 Flavobacterium sp. | reverse complement strand
CAATGAATTTATTAAAAAAGATTTTTAATAATGAGCCGCCAATTTCTTTAACAACAATTTCAAGAGTTGAAACAATTAATGGTTTTTCGATTCCGGGAATCATTTTTAACATGCAATATCATTTTACAGATTTGCAGGTTTACAGCGACGGACTTATTAATTGCTGGGAAATGGTAGATTTAGAAATGTTTCAAAATAAATTAAATAAAAACTGGGTTGTTACATCTATTCCGGATGGAAAAGCTATTTCTATTTTTAGTCTCGGAAACTGGATTATCGAAAAGGGCAACTGGGATTATGATCAGGATTCTTATTATGAACATTTTAAGACTCTTGTAAAAAAACTGAATCCAACTCTTGAAAACCTACACAATTATAATGGTAAAAATTTTCAAACTGTTGGAAAAGTTGAAGTTGCCAAACATTCTTCCTCAAACCCTAAACCTTATTATATTGAAAATCCGGAATCAACTTTTCCTAATCAGATTAAGGGCGAAAAATTTTATATTTTCTATAGAAATGATGACAATAAAACATACTTAGCTGCACTTTCAATCTATAAAACAGGTCAAATTGAAATAACAAATCTCCCTGAAAAAAAGATTTTTCATTTTGATAACTTGAAAGATTTGATTAGAAATGAAAAATTAACAACTGAACTAAAAACAGATGAACGGATTATTATTTTGGGATTAGGTTCATTTTCTGTAAAGTCAGGAAATGGAGTTGATATAAACTCAAAGTACGATGAATTTTTAGACAAATACCATGAATTAAATGGTATGGAAAATAGAGTTTCAAAATGTGCCCGAATTTTTGAAGAATATAAATCAGCCCCATCAATAAAATTACAAACAGAACTAAAAAAAGCATATGAAGAAGTTCCTAAACATCGAAGAATGTTTGTTGGAAACATGGATACGAAAGACTATGAAGTACGTCAGATAATTTATGGCGATATCGTAAAAAAAGAATGGGAAGATTATTATGGATATGAATATCCATATGATGATATGCCTAAACCTCTGGATGAATAGATTACTGATTTAAAACTAATCACAGATACTTAAAAAATATTTTCTTAGATTTACTCTTAAGTATTTAAAAATCAAATTCATGAAACGTCAGGCATCAATCGACATCGTACGCGGAATTGTAATGATTATTATGGCTCTGGATCACATTCGTGATTTGATGCACGTCGATTCCATCACACAAAGTCCGACCGATTTGGCAACTACTTCGCCTTTATTATTTTTCACCCGTTGGATTACTCATTTGTGTGCGCCTACTTTTGTATTTCTGGCAGGGACTTCAGTTTATCTTTCACTTAAAAATAAAAATAATCTTAAAGAGACGAGACAACATTTGATAAAAAGAGGCTTTTGGTTAATCTTCGCCGAATTTACTATTGTCAACTTTGGATTGTTCATGGACATTGGTTTTCATACTTTATTATTTGAAGTGATAGCCGCAATAGGTTTTGGATTTATCATTTTAGGATTACTTTTGAAAATTCGCTCTAAAACACTTGGAATTATTGGCTTAATTATAATCATCTGTCATAATCTTTTACCGATTATTCCATTTGCCGAAGGCTCTGTTTTAAAAGCAGTTTTAAGTCCGTTTTTTAGTCCGGTTGTATTTCCGTTTGCGGGGAAAGCATTCATTATGGGTTATCCTCCAATTCCGTGGTTAGGGATTATGCTGCTTGGTTTTGCTTCGGGGAAATTCTTTGAACTGGCAGAAGAAAAAAGAAAAAAACTATTCATACAAATTGGCTTGAGCGCTTTGGTCTTATTTATCGCAATTCGGTTTGTGAATATTTATGGTGATCCGGTGCAATGGACTTTACAAAAAGATTCTGTTTTTACATTTTTATCTTTTATGAATGTTACCAAATATCCGCCTTCTCTCCTATTTTGTCTGGCTACTTTGGGAATTACATTTTTACTGCTTGCGTTTGCAGAACAATTTTATAACAGAATTAAAAAAGTAACTTTGGTTTACGGAAAAGTACCTTTGTTTTATTTTGTCTTTCATTTTTATGTTATTCATATTCTAACACTTCTAATGCTTTTTGCACAAGGTTTTAATTGGTCGCAATTAGAATTTGCCACCGGAACTTTCGGAAGACCAAAAGGCTTAGAAAGCGGTTTTCCCCTTTGGGCTATTTATCTGGTTTGGATTTCTGTAGTTGCTTTTCTTTATAAACCAAGTCAATGGTTTGGAAAATATAAAGCCGAAAACAAAAAATGGTGGTTAAAATATATTTAAGAATATAATGAATGAAGAGAAAAAATTTCTAAACCATTGAATATGAAAAGTACATCAGAAATTGCCAATCGTTTTAGAGAAATCATTTTAAACGGAACCTGGGTTGCCAATACCAATTACAAAGATCAGCTCGCAAATCTGGATTGGAAAATTGCCGTTACTCCTATCAAGGATTTAAACACAATTGCAGTTCTGGCTCAACATATTCATTATTATATTAACGGAATAAATATTGTTTTTAAAGGTGGAACACTTGATATCAAAGATAAATTCAGTTTTGATTTTCCTCCTCTTCAATCTCAGAAAGAATGGGAAGATTTTCTAACTAAATTCTGGAATGATGCTGAAGAATTTGCGACACTAATTGAAAAAATGCCAGACGAAAAACTCGATCAGGGTTTTGTTGATAAAAAATATGGTACATACAGAAGAAATATTGACGCTATGATCGAACACAGTTATTATCATTTAGGTCAAATTGTATTGATAAAGAAATTACTAAATAATCACTTAAATTAAAAATGAAAACAAAATTAATAGTCTTAATAGGCGTCCTTTTTCTTGTGAGCTGCAAAGAATCTAATAAAATTGAAAGAGAAGATGAACCTACAATTTATAGTTTAGGAAGTGAGGATGAAGAAATGAATGCTGCGATTGTAAAAGCCAATCAAACTTTAAGTGAATTTAATGTCGGATTATCAAATCCAAAAGCGGACAGTCACGCTCTGAAAGTTCAGTTTCCGTATTCAAAAGGAAATGAACATATGTGGGTTGGAGATATCGAATATAAAAATGGTAAATATTCGGGAATTTTAAATAACGATCCGGAATTTGTTACGGAATACAAAGCGGGAGATAAAATAGATGTTGATGCTTCTAAAATTAGTGACTGGATGTATTTAGTCGATGGAAAACTTTTTGGAGGTTATACAATGAAAGTATTGCGAGACAGAATGAGTGCAGAAGAACAAAAACAACTAGACGATGAAAGCGGAATACAATTTGAATAATATATTTTACATGAAAAACATTCCATTTTTATTGCTATTTGTGATTCTTTTTTCGAACTGCAAAACAGACAAAAAAGAAGAAATTGAGACAACTCAAAACACAGAAAACAAAACTGAAGAACCTTTTACATTAACAGTAAATAAAATCGATTCGACACAATTTCCTGCTTCAATAAAGTACGAAGGTTTTATAAAAAATGCCGTTCGCTGGAAAGACAAACAAGGCGATAATATTGTGATAACTACAGAAACGGGATATCATATCAATAAAAAATTCAAGCATGAATTTGACGACAGTTCTGATGCTGAATTGTTTGCGTATCATTATATAATTTCGAATAACGAAGCCAAACAAAACTGGAAAGTCTACGATTATATTTCAGATTGTCCGGTTGATCTTACGGCTTCTTTTGTGAAAAATACTTTTGAGGTTACGGACTTAAATAATAACGGAATCGCAGAAGTCTGGTTAATGTACAAAACGGTTTGTCACGGAGATGTGAGTCCGTCGAACATGAAAATTATTATGTACGAAGGCAAAAATAAATATGCAATACGCGGCGAAAATAAAGTTCAGGTTGGAACTCTGGAAAATGGCGAACCACAATATTTGGGCGGTCAATTTAAACTGGATGAAAACTTTAAAAAAGCGCCGAAAGTTTTTAAAGAATTTGCACTAAAATTATGGAATGATAATTTGATTGAAAACTGGGAAGAATAAAATTTAAAAAAATCAAATAAGGATTAATTTCTAAATTTCTACTGAAAATAAAAATCTCTGACCTAGCCCCGATAGAGCCGATATCCTCGTATCCCGATGGCAATCGGGAGGAGAGATAAAGGCGAAAGCGGGACTAAAGGTTCTTATGAAACAAGGATTTCTGCTCCTAAAAAAAAATCCGGAAAAAGGCATAGTTGTTGAAAAGGTAAAAAAAGATATATTTACACCTTCAAAAAAGCAACTTATGCAAAAAATTACTTTACTGGTTTCTATCTTATTTTTAGCGTTTTCGTGTGGCGTAAAAACCACGCAGTCGCTCTTAAGTGACGGTGATTATGATGGTGCAATCAATCGTGCTGTCGAAGCATTAAAAACAAAAAAAGACTCTAAAGGAAAACAAGATTATGTGTATCTGCTCGAAGAAGCTTTTGCAAAAGCTAAAGACAGAGATTTGCGCAATCTTGAAATGATGGAAAAAGAAAAAAATCCGGCGAATCTGGAGCGTATTTATAATACTTATATTCAGTTAAATAACCGTCAGGAAAAAATCAGGCCGCTGTTACCGCTTCAGTTATTAAAACAGGGAAAAACGGCGCAATTTTCTTTTGATAATTATTCTGATCAGATTGTGAATAGTAAAAATGCTTTGTCTAAATATTTGTATGACAATGCACAAGTACTTTTAAAATCACCAAATAAACTGGATGCCAGAAAAGCGTTTGATGATTTGAGCTTTGTAGAAAGTATCAATCCGAATTATAAAAATGCTAAAAAGCTAATGCTCGATGCCGAATTTAAAGGAACCGATTTCGTCAACGTTTATGCTACAAACGAAACGAATATGGTTATTCCGAAGCAATTGCAGAATGATTTGTTGGATATCAGCACTTACGGATTAGATGATAAATGGACGGTTTATCACAGCATTAAACAAAAAAATATTACCTACGATTATGGTCTGATTGTAAATTTCAGAGAAATCTATATTTCGCCAGAACAGGTAAAAGAGAAAGAATTCATTAAAGAAAAACAAATTAAAGACGGTGTCAGAACACTTACTGACAACAGAGGAAATCCTGTAAAAGACAGTTTGGGGCGCCCGATAAAAGTGGATAATTTTAAAACGATCAAAGTTAATATTTACGAATTCAGACAATATAAAGCTTGTCAGATTACAGCAAAAGTAGATTACCTTGATTTAAAATCGAATCGATTACTGCAGTCTTTTCCTGTGACGAGTGAATTTGTTTTTGAGAATGTTTATTCAACGTATCGCGGTGACAGAAATGCTTCTGACGAAAGTTATTTGGGTTATTTTAATAAACGCGCGGTTCCGTTTCCGAACAACGAGCAAATGGTTTTTGAT
>SEBM01000293.1 GCA_004296145.1 Flavobacterium sp. | reverse complement strand
CTCTACCGGTTATTAATAAGACCTGAGAATCTAAATTATTTTGATTAATAAGGACGGATTCTTCGGGAAATAATATTTTTGAAATCGAATTTCTTTTAATTTTAGATTCGGATCGGTTTTTTTTGCATGTTTTCCACAAGCTTAAAGCTTTTTTAGTACGGGCTAAACTTATTTGAGACTGTAGTGCTTTTTTAATGGGAATGCCTCCCTGATCCTTAAATTTTAAATAGATACAATCTTCGGTGCTTCGTTCAATTTCTGCAGTACAGCCATGAAGAGTGACGATGTCGCCTTTCTTAAATTTTATTCCTTCTACTTCATTAAAAATATAATCCTCATAAAAGAAATTGGTTAAAATTGACACTGAAGCCCACAAAGAAGCTTCTCTTTTTTCAGGAAAACATAAAAAAAAAGGCTTTTTATCTTTTTTTATAAAATTGCAATAATCCATAATAATTCCGGAACTCGCTTCCATAATTGGACTAAATTTATGATTGCCCAAATTTGTAAAGTGTTTTTTTCTAACAGACTCTAATAGTTCTTTCATACTATATACGGATTAAAAATATTAGTAACTATTTTTGCAATCTGATAAGCCAGATATGGTGGTACAGCATTACCAACCTGATGGTACTGAGCTGTCCTCGGGCCACAAAACAAATAATTATCAGGAAATGTCTGGATTCTTGCTGCTTCTCTCACAGTCAGGCTTCTGCACTGATCTGTATCATAATGTATAAAATAATGTCCGTCTTTGGAGATATGACTCGTTACAGTTGTAGCTGCACAGTCGGGCATCTGTACTCTGAATCTGTCCGCGAATTTCCCGCTCAGAGCATTAACATGATCTGGCATTAATTCGGCGCCATATGTTTCATAATCCATTAATCTGGGAAATCTTTTAAATTTCTCAGCATATATGCCCGCAAAAAGATATCGTTTTAAATCTTCTGTTAAATGAGATCTTGTTTCATGATTACAGACACCATTCAGATTTTTATCATAATACCATTCGAACAATGGATTTGAGATGTGTGGTGTATTACATTTTATGTATTCAGAGCCAGTGCTGAAAGCAGAGGTTTTCACTTTTCCAAGTGGTAATTTGGTTTTAAATTCTTTCCACGAAAATATTTCCTCCTTCATGGAGTTTATTTTTTGTTCCCAGTTTAAATCTGAATCAATTTCATTTTTATAAATTCTTTTCTTTGTCCCGTTTACCGTTTCACTTGAAACTATAGATCTGCCTAAACCACTTCTTAATTTTGGTAAATCACCTATTATGCTTTTTAGATCTGTTTCTTTTAAACCCTGAGTGAGGGTTCCGGGTACTACATCAACATCCTCTCTTATTCCAAGTAATATCACCCTGTGTCTTTTCTGAGGTATTCTGAATTTTTCAGACTGAATTAAAAAATCCCGATCGTCTTTATAAGCCGGATTGCCTGAAGCATCAATATTTTGCGGTTCAGTAGAGAGTGAATAGATTTTATATTTAGGGGCATTAGTATCTTTAAATACAGACGAAGGATTTCTTAAATCATTTAAAATCCAGTCAAATACTTTTTCTCCATTCAGATTAGCTGATAAAAGACCTTTAACGTTCTCCATCACAAAAACCGTAGGATGGTGAACTGCGATAATCCGCAGATATTCTTTATAAAGATATACACGATGATCCTCATCATCTATTCCTCCGACCCTTGATCTTCCTACTAATGAGAATGCCTGACATGGCGGGCCGCCAATCAGGAGCCAGTTTTTTTTGCCATTTAAAGATTCTTTAATCCTGCTGTCGATCTTTGATGATGGATAATTTTCACTTCCTAATTCAGCGAGCCACGCTTCTTTTTTAGCCTCGTGTGCTTCTTCGGGATATTTTTCATATAATGCTGAAATCAGTTTTTCTCTTTTATCAAGATTTTTTTCCTGAAGGATTTCATAGTACTCAACAGGAGCTTTACCTCTTGTAAATTTTCTGAAAAAACCTCTTAATTCCAGGGTTTTATGTGCGTTTTCGTCTTTTTCTATTGAAAGTTTGATATCAAAAATTCTCTGGTCGTTGTCAAGTACAGAAGAGAAACCTTCGCCCAGTCCGCCTGGTCCGGCAAATAAGTCAATTATTGGAATTTTATCGTGTATCATAAAAAAAGGCCACTTAGAAGTGGGATTATAGTAAAAAGGACTTGCTCAATGAATAATTCTCAAAACACCTTGTAAATGTATTTTTTAACTTAATTTTTTCAACTCAGGCACAACTAAGTAAAAGAAACATTCATTATTTTTTATTGTTAACTATAGATATATTAAAATCCAGAAACCATGAGAATTTAGAAAGATAATCTATGCTGAAATTAAACTTGCCATTTTCGATCTTAGAAACTGTAGTTCTGCTAACATTCATAATATCGGCCAGCTGTTCCTGATTATATCCCTTTTTTTCACGAATTTCACGAATGGTTTCTCCAATTTTCATCCGGCAGTCATGGAGGTGCAATTCCATATTATTATCTGATTCTTTAGCTTTTTTATTACTCATTTGCTATGCTTCTGTAATTTGTCTGGAGATTATTTCAACTGCTTCCTCCTTACTGACAGTATTACCAAATTCCTGTAAAGAATCTTCGTCCCTGTACACTCCATTACGGTCATTCCAGCAAAGCCATTCTATTAAATCTAATCTGGACCAGGAATTTAATTCAGTTTCTAATACATCACCGCGCAATTCCATGAGCTTATAGAATGGATGCTGTAACTTTTCTTCTTCGTTTATAATTTTGCTCATGATGATAGTTTAAAATAATGATTAATGATTTATTCCTGATCAATGAATAACGTTCCAAAATGTTCTATGCCATCATTATCAACAACAGTAACCAGAACATTTGTTTCTACTCCTCTTTCTGCAACTGATAAATTTAATTCTGTTTTTTGTTCACTGACGTTGATTACTCTTCCATGGACTTGTGAATAGTCTGATTTATTTATAGTTACTTTATGACCTATCAGATCACTATTATCTACTTCAGCTACTTGTAAGTCTGTTAATATTACTGTATTGACCGGAGCAAAAGTCAATCCTGTATTAAGTGCCTGAATTTTTGCTCTGGATCTTTCTTCGTCTTCAATAACTTCTAAAACCACATATAACTGGTTTGGATTTTCATCTGCCAGGGGAGTATGAAATTTTACAATTTTCCCTTCTTTAACTTCTTCCATGATTCTTAATTTTGTTTACTATTATGCACAAAGAATTATAATTCAAATATAGTAAAAAAGCCCTTTATAATGTGCAATATATTGAACATTTTAAAAAGATTGTTCGTGAATTTAAACTATCTGAGCAGCTAAATATTACGGTTTTCCGTATTTTGAAAATAAAGTTATCATCTCTCAATTGAGATAGAGGAATGTTATTGGGCAGCAGGTTTGCAGATTAATCCATGATAGACTACCCTGACGTGGATTTGTGTCGCTACTTAGTTATTATTTTAGACCTTCATTTTATTTCGCGGCAGATTGATTTCATGTTTCTGAGGATAAGGTGCGTGCTGGGTCATGCTTACATCTTCCTTTATTTTCTCATGTGCTGTAAATTGTCTGTCATTTGTATTAGAACCGGTATTAAAGGCATCTTTGCCATTTTAGTAACCGTTATAGTTGGAAAGTGATAATCCACTTCAACATTTTCTGATAAAGATAACAGCCACCTCCCAGAAAAGGGTATTTTGCAAGACTGTCGGTAAAATGTGCAGTATCGAAAAACTCTCCGTCCGAATAAATCTAATTTCCGAAGTACATAGCTCCCATTTTGGTTGGAACATGTTTACGTGAGATTAGGTAGGCAAGTGTAAATTCTAGTTATAAAATTAATCACTATGCAAGTCAGACGCCATTAAATTTTGATCACCAAGGATAGTTAATATGGTTTGATTATCTGCTAAAGTTGATGCTATAATCGTTTCCTCTATTGAACCAGATGCTAATCTTACAATAGTCTCGTCATATTTTTTGTGCATACTCTTGTATGCTTCACCTATCGAAACGTCAGAATTTAAAAATTCAACAATCGCATGGATTTCACAGTCAATGAAATCGTCCTGATAATCTGGATGTATAAGAACCTCTTTACGATATCCGACAAACGAATAACAGCCTTGTTCTATAAGTGTAGGTCCTAATTTAGTTGAACAATGACATGCTGTCGAGTAAAATAAAGTATTTTTAAAGGAAGAACTATTTGTGCTGTTTACATACTCTTCGCTACTTGTATGAAGACAGTGATCGCTTCCATGTGAAAAAGCTACAAATACGAATTTATTTGAATTGTATTCTTGAATTCTTTTTTCAATGTGATCGATTGTGCAAAGAGCACCATCTAAATAGTGCGGTATAATCGGTGAATTATTTACCCTTTCCTTTAATACTTCAGAACTTTTAAGAAAGTATGAACCAAGAGAGTGATCTTGGTCATCGTAAGAAATTAATGTTTTAATCATTGAATTGAATCTTTTGCTTTGTTAAAAGATTTACGGCAAGTTTTAATATATTCCTTTCAATGTTTCTACCTAATTCTTCTCCTAAACGAATACTTTTTATTAGATCTTCAAGCGTATATTCAGCTTGATGACTTACCATAAAAGGTTTTGCTCTTTCTTCCGAACTTAAATTTGATATCCATTCCTCTAAAATAGTATCAACACGGACTTCTAATTGATGTTGAGCTTTTGTAACTAATGGAAGAACTCGTCCATAATCTGTTGTACTATGCTCCAAGGAAAGGAACTCATTATTAACTAATTCCACTAAATTAGGTTTTGATAAGCTGTTTATGTCTTTAGCTGTCCAAATTATAATGTAAACTAACGAAGTTTCCTTTCTAATTGCCCTGAAAATATCGATCCCTTGCGGCTCGTCATCGTGTAGATCTAAGTCGAGAATAACAATCATTTTTTGAGTACGATTCTTTAACACATATTGTAGTCCTTCATCAGAATGCTCAATTAGAGTAACGTTTTCTTCACCATGTGCATCAATAAGTTCAACAATTAATGGATCGTTGTACTTTAAGGTATCATGAATAACAACAATTTTAGTTGGAGATGGAATCATTTTTTAACTTTTTTTAAATGGAAGAGTAATTTTAAATGTGGCACCGCGATCACCAAATTCGCTATCAATAATTTCAACATTGCCATGTAGTGCCTCAATCCTTGTCTTAACTATGAAAAGTCCAAGTCCAGCTCCTCCTTGTTCAGCGGTAGATGTGTAGTAAATTTCAAAAACTTTTTTCCACTTATCTTTTGAAATCCCAATGCCATTATCAGAAAAATATATCACAAATTGATCGTCAATTATTTTACCACTACACTTAATTGTTT
>SEBM01000979.1 GCA_004296145.1 Flavobacterium sp. | reverse complement strand
AATTAGAATTATTCTTAAAAGTGTAAAAATATCTTAATGTCTTCCAAATTTAGTATTAACAGTTTGGTAAAAATATGTTAATTAAAATTTCAATTTAAGATAATAAAAAAGAGTTTTTAATATCTTTAGCCCAATAAATCTGAGTTAAAATCGTATGAAAAGTATTATTATTGCCAGCACTTCTACACTTCACGGAGGCAGCTATTTAGAATATATTTTACCTTTATTAAAACAACATTTCCATAATTGCAAAAGCATTTTATTTATTCCGTATGCAAGACCAGGCGGAATCTCACACGATGAATATACTGAAAAAGTAGCCGAAGCATTTAGCACAATTAATATTGCTGTAAAAGGAATTCATGAATTTGAAAATGCAGCCGACGCTGTAAAAAATGCCGAAGGTATTTTTACCGGCGGCGGAAATACATTTTTGTTAGTAACTCAGTTATACCAACAAAATATCATGCAGGTTCTTTCTGAAACTGTAAAAAACGGAACTCCTTATTTAGGAACTAGCGCCGGAAGCAATATTTGCGGTTTATCAATGCAAACCACAAACGACATGCCTATTATTTATCCCCCAAGTTTTCAGACATTGGGATTAATTCCTTTTAATTTAAATCCGCATTATTTAGATCCTGAAAGTCAATCCAAACACATGGGTGAAACACGTGAAACGAGAATTAAAGAATTTCACGCTTTCAATTCTATTCCGGTTTTGGGCTTAAGAGAAGGAAGCTGGCTGGAAGTAAAAGGTGAAAAAATCACATTAAAAGGAGATTTATCTGCCCGATTATTTCTAAAAAACCAAAATCCTGAAGAATTAGAACCTGAAAGCGACTTAAGCAGTTTGAAATAATTTTTAAACCATATAAGTGATATAAGTTCATTTAAATAATACAGTTTAAAGAAAAACTAAAATCACTTATATCACTTATATGGTTAAAAAAAAGAATAAAAAACAAAAAAGCCTCAAACAATGTTTGAGGCTTTTGAAGAGCGAAAGACGAGGCTCGAACTCGCGACAACCAGCTTGGAAGGCTGGAGCTCTACCAACTGAGCTACTTTCGCATTAACAGGGTGCAAATATAAATAATTAAT
>SEBM01000978.1 GCA_004296145.1 Flavobacterium sp. | reverse complement strand
GTTTGCCAACGAAGTAAAGCGAATGGCGGGACTTTCGTAACCAATGAAAAACCGAACCTTGCTTTTCAAAAAAAAACATAAAATTATGAAGAAATTACTATCTATAATCCTATTATCTGTAAGCTTCAGCACGTTTGCCCAGAAAAAACCAGTAAAGAAAACAGCGCCATTAAAAAATCCTAAAATAATTGTTATCAAAGAGGTTGATATTCCTCCTCCACCAAGCCCTAAAAGTGTGGGTTTTACAACAGATTAAATTCCAAACTTACAGCCTTTTTAAGCGAAAATTCTATTCTGATTATAGCTCTGCCGTCGGCGATAGACTTTTTTTTAATGATTTTACTTGTTCCGATACCTTTTTTAACACCATTATTATGGTTGTCTTGTGTAATCAGTTTACTATTTCAGTGTGCTATACGTTCAATCTTGTTCTGAATGTTTAGATGCAATCCAATTTTAGTTTGAACAAAAAGTATTTCACTGCTATCAGGCTTAGTCTACCTATCTGCTGTTTTACAAAAACGGCTTTCCCACTCAAAATTTTTAACGAATTGTAAACGAAACCCACCGAATTGTAAATTGATCGAACGATACAGTTAAAGCATAGTAACTTACGGCTATGAAAATTAATTTTTTACTCTTTTTCTCCCTCATTTCCCTCGCTGGTTTTGCTCAAAAAATTAAATCGATTAAAGAATCAGATGTAACAATATTCTACGATACGCTTGGCAATCCTGTCAAAAGTTTAGAAGCATCGAACAAAAAAGTTAGGACTTATCACTATAAAAATGCTTATGATAATCAAAAGCGTCTAATATCTCGTACCACACTTCTCGATACTGTTGAAGATGCTTACTATAAAAACAGCTATGTCGGAAGTCATCTGATGAGGAGTGATTTTGAAGAGCGAACGCATCATGGCTTGTCGCACCGCTTTATTTTGTACTCTTATAATGAAATGGATAGTTTGCAAAGTAAAATACTACTCACTCATAATGGCGACACGGCGAAAATAGTTACCTTTTTCTACAACGATGATAAAAAAATATCCAGGGTAGTTGAAAAAGATATCGGATATAAGAGTTTGGTAGACAAACACATGAG
>SEBM01000977.1 GCA_004296145.1 Flavobacterium sp. | reverse complement strand
GTGTTTAAATCGTTCATTAAGTCCCCAAAACACTGAAAATAACCAATATGCAGGAAAACACTTGCTTAATGAAAGTCAAATAAAAAAACTTGCTTTATTAAATCGTTAAATCGCAAATATTTTAATGATGACTACATCATTTTGTTTCTTTTCATAAAATTATTTTTTGCTAACAATGGCAAATGTTTCCTGAAAATTGATAAAAGATGCAGTAAAGAATTCAAGAGTGTATTTATTAAAAAAGAAATGCTCTTTTAATGTTTATTTAATGAGATTGGCATATAGTACTGAATTCGAAATATAACGGAGAATGTTTAGAGACAAATCAAAAAAAAACCGTTACATCAGGTAACGGTTTAGAACTATGTCATTAAACACTTATTTTAGCAAATGTGCTTTTACTCCTTCATTCGTTATGACAACGGGTTTTATAAAACCATTTTCATCAAATTGCATTTCCTCAATACACGTTTCCCTAGAATTTCCATCTGTTTCTGTGAGTGGTCTTCTGTGGTATACAATAAAGTACTTATCAGATTTAGGATCTTTTATAACAGAATTATGACCAGCTCCGGTAGCAATTTTAGGATCTTGTTCTAATATTTTTCCAATTCTTTTAAAGGGTCCCATTGGAGAATCTGCAATGCCGTAAGCCACACAGTAATCAGGGCCAGTCCAGCCTCCTTCTGACCACATAAAGTAATATTTGTTATTTCTGATAAACATAAACGGACCTTCAACATAATTTTCGGGCGTGATTTCTTTGAAAACGGTTTTATCTTCAAAAGGCACAAAACCAGTAAAATCAGGCTTCAGCTTCGCAATATTACAATGTCTCCAGCCTCCGTAAATTAAATAACATTGCTGATCCTTATCCCTGAAAACAAATTGGTCAATTGGCTGCGCACCATTATAGAATTTATCGACAAGCGGTTTTCCCAGATAATCTTTGTAGGGACCTTCTGGCTTTGAAGCAACTGCAACACCAATTCCGCCTAATTCATTATCGCTCTGAATATCATTTGCACCAAAAAACAAAAAATATTTATTTTTATTTTTAATGATTGAAGGTGCCCAAATGGCTTTCTTCGCCCATTTTACAGC
>SEBM01000976.1 GCA_004296145.1 Flavobacterium sp. | reverse complement strand
ATATTATTATGAAAATATTGCAGAAATTAGAAAAATTTATTATTGAAATATGTAATAATGATAAAATAACAATAGATAAAAATAATATAGAAGAAGTAAAAAAGAGTGCTGATTTTTTCAGTCAACGTTTACTTTCTCGTGCAGAAGAACGAATTAATTTGAAAATTCCTGAAGAGGATTTTCAATATGATTCAATAGGCTCTTTAACTTTAGATTGGGATGCTACTCCCAATGAATCTGATGAAGAATATCTTTGGGGCGGATTTCAATTATTAAGTTTGATAGAATCTTTAGGTGTAAATTCTCATTTTTGGGATATTTATAACAACGACAGCCGTTTTTGGGAGAATAATTCACAACCCGAAGCTGAAGCAATTTGGCGAAAATTTTTACCAAAACTTAATTATTTCCATAAGTCTGGTCATGGTGATGATGGTACTTATGGCTGTATACTGCGGGAAGAAGGCGTTTATCCGTGTCCTATTTATTTTTTCGATTCGGGTATTTGGTTTAAAATGGATATGACCTTAGAAGAATATTATAACACCATGATAGCCTGCAAAGCCGTTTATTATTGGCAATATTTTTACATTGACACACAAGAAATCGTAAAAAAACTGGGTAATTATAAACCTGTTTTTATTGAATATGGTGCGAAATATGTTGAAGGACCACACCCATTTAGTGATAAATTTAAAGATGGAACATTTACTTATTCGGCAGAAGGTGTTTTACATCAAATGAAGAATATTGTAAAACGTTTTCCTAAATTATTTCCTGATGTGGATTTAACATACTTTAAAGAAAGATGTGATACTTTAGAAAAAGCATTGAATTCATAAGATTTAATAATAAATCTACTATACAGCGAAACTTTTAATTGAAGTTTCGCTTTTTTATGTTCACTATTGAAAAAGGTTTAAAAATAGTGTAGGTTTCCGCTGCGCAAAGCCTCATGACTTTGAGCAATGTCAAGCCTAAACAATTTCTCCCCGCTGCGCAAAGTCTCCAATAGGATTCTTCAAAAATCTTATTGCCGGAGTTTCGCAAGGGTTTACCAATTTCGGAAACAATATCTGGACGCACCTGAAAACAGGTTTCTTCGG
>SEBM01000292.1 GCA_004296145.1 Flavobacterium sp. | reverse complement strand
TTGTTGTATATTTGTTGTTATAATTTGTAGCAATGTCAATTTTTTCAGAAAACATAAGGTTTTTAAGAGATAAAATTAAAACAACCCAGCAAAAGGTTGCTGATGATGTTTCTATCACTCGAGGAAGATATGCCACTTATGAAGATGGAAGATCAGAACCACCTATTGAGATTCTTACGAAGCTTTCGAAATATTATAAAGTGAGCATAGATCTTTTGCTGACAGTTGATTTGCAGAGATTTTCGCTGGATGATATTGTCAATTTGCCAAACAATAGGATTTTGTTACCGATGAAGGTTGATCATACAGGAGAAAACCGTATTGAAATTGTTCCTCAAAAAGCAAGTATGGGATATCTCAGCGGTTATAATGATCCTGAATTTGTGGAGGGATTGCAACATCTGTCCCTTCCATTTTTAAGAAATGGAAAATTTCGTGCTTTTCCTGCGGATGGAGATTCGATGCCGCCTTATAACGACGGAACTTACATTGTCGGAAAATATCTGGAAGATAAAAAAGATCTGAAAAAAGGAAAAACCTACATCTTCATCACAAAAGATGGTATCGTTTACAAAAGATATTCTAAGCAAAATGATTCCGGGAGCTTTGTAAGTTCCGACAACTCATTTTATGAACCGTATGAAATCAAATGGTCTGAAGTCTACGAAATCTGGGAATTTGCCTGCAGCATCAATACTAAGGAACTCAGAATTGAAAATTTTGAGTATCAGGAAATCAGGAGTATGTTTGAGGAGCTTCGTTCAGAAATCAGAAGTTCTAAGAAAATTTAGCAATATCTATTAAATTGAATGTGAAAAGGGCTTTTGTGTAAGAGGAAACTTTAAAACATCAATGATAAAAATTCACATTTTGGGACAGGATAAAAAACAATAAAAAAAGTTAACGAAAGAATGGGTCAACTCAGTTTATTTAGTGCAGAAGAATTCTATGATTTTCCAAAGGATTTATTGGAGTTCAGAGAACATTTTTTGACTGCAAACGAATCGGATTTGCTTTTTTCTCAACTGCTTGAAAATGCACCGTGGAAACAGAGAACTCAGACGATTTATGATAAAAAAGTATTGACTCCACGTCTAACAGCGTGGTATGGTGATAGCGAGAAATCTTACCAACTGGGTGGAAGTGAATTTGAAGTGAATGCATGGACGCCGGAACTGCTTTCTTTGAAGAATAAGATTCAAGAAACTTTTGGTTACGAGTTTAATTCAGTTTTGCTGAATTTATATCGGGACAATAATGATTCTGTTGCATGGCACAGGGATAAGGAAAGCCGATATGATGACCGTCCTGTCATAGCATCACTCAGTCTCGGACAAACCCGAAAATTTGATTTTAGAAAACTAAACCATCACGAAAGCAAATACAGCATTCCTCTTCCTCATGGTTCACTATTGCTGATGAAAGGTGATCTGCAGGAGCATTGGGAGCATAGAATTGCTAAGTCCAATCTATTGATGAAGGAAAGAATTAACCTGACTTTCCGTCTGGTTCGTGAACTATAAATATTTAGGTGTGGAGGTTACCTTTTTAGTTCGTGAAAATATGTGGCTAAATCAACACGACAATTTTGAAATCGACAATTTTGTTACTCTTTAGCTTCCGGATATATATATATTATGTCGGTGAATAATGTAGTTTCATATGATGGTGTTTTCCATTCGACAATTATGTAATAATCTTTTAATGTTTTCTAAGTATTAAAAAATGTGTATTATAATATGCAATTAAGTCATACTACCCCTAAGTGTAGCTTATTATATGCAAACTCTACCTACTTTTGATGAAAAATAGAACAAATGGAAGAACGATACTCTAGAAACAGATTGTATGTTTCTCAGGATGAACAAGAATACATTAAAAATTATTCTATTTTATTAGCAGGGAGCGGAATAGGCAGTAATATTGCAGAATGTGCACTTCGTTTCGGTTTTGAAAATATTACGATAGTAGATGGAGATACTGTAGAACCTTCAAATCTGAACAGACAGAATTATACTGATGAAGATATTTCCAACTACAAGTCAGAATCATTATTTAAACGACTGAAAAGCATTAATCCAAACGCCAATATTAAGCTTATTAATAAATTTATTACTAAAGATAATGTACAGGAAATTGTTGCCGGACATAAAATTGCAGTAAATGCATTAGATTTTGATAGTGATATTCCTCTGGTTTTTGACAATGCATGTCAGAAAAAAAATATTTTTATTTTACATCCTTATAATCTTGGATGGGATGGTTTAGTTACGGTAATCGCTCCAAATGGTCTACCATTAAATAGTTTAACAAATGACGATGACTTTAATGAGTTAAAAATGGTAGAATATGTATCAGGATATTTAAGATTCTGGGAAAAACCCAATTTTTGGCTCGAAAAAATAATTCAGGATTATAAAAATGAGAAGGAAATAATGCCGCCTCCGCAATTAGCTGTAGCTTCCTCGATTGTGGCAGGAATGTGTACCCATATTATCTTTAATATAGCTACAAATAAACCGTTTAAAAAATTTCCGCAATTTTATATTAACTCTATTTTAGAGTAGATTATAAAAGTTTATAATTTGTGGCGTATGATAATGCTTCTGTAATATTGTTTACCCCTAATTTATCGAAAAGCTTTCTTCTATGAAATTTCACAGTATCTGCTGTGATGAATATTTTTTTCGCAATTTCATTGATAGTTAGACCTTGAGCATAAAGACGAAGAATCTCTGATTCTCTTTCAGAAAGCTTTATTTTTTCTTCTACAAACCATCTGTCATCGGGAATGCTATACTTCCAAAAATTGTCTGTTCCTTGTCTGAATATTGAGATATTTCCTGATGCATAATTGTGAGATAATGAAACAATACACATTGCTTTCCACATTTTGCCTTCCGGAGTGAGAAATAAAGGGGTGAGTTTATGATTGATCAAAACTGCATTCTTACTTTCATTTACAATATGAAAATCATAGGAAATAGTATATAATTTTCTTTCATCTACAGGTAATTGTTCATAGAAATCGAACCCAATTTCATTGATTTTGAACAAGAGTTCAAGATCATTTTTAATTACATGCCTAAAATAAAAGGCATATCCCATTGCTTCAACTTCCTGTGGTGTATGATTGCATAAAAATAAGGGATTTTCTGATACATATTCAAATGTCTTCTTCTGATAATCAATTATATAGATGCTTTTGTATGTAATTCTTGCAAAAGCTTTAATTACTTCTAAATAATTATTTGTTTGAAATCTGTCTGTTTCAGAAATATCTTCTACTGTATTCTTTTTCGAAAAGAATTTATTAATGTCTTCCATGTGTGATTTGGTTGTTACTGATATCCTACACCAAAGTGTAGTTTATATTAAAATTAAACAAATCTACACAAAAGTGTAGCAAATACTTATCTATACTCTAATACTTTTACCAATATAGATTAAAAATCTCACCAAAACAACAATTATATGGAAAATAGTAACTTTTCTCAACTTGGGAATAATAGTTTGCATGATCTTGCAAAATTTGTAGTATTCGAGAACTTTGTTCATCATTCAAAATATTTTAATCCACAACAATTAAAACAAGAAGTAGATATTGTTTACAAAGAAGAAGTGAAATTTAATAATTCAAAAATATTCGTTTCCCGAGATGATAAAGATAACATCAATGGATCTATAAGGGTATTAAAATGGAATTCTAAGGACGTTTTACCTATTGAGAAGTTATTTGAAATAAAACCCTCATCACTGATAAATAATATAGACACAGAGATTTGGCATATCGGAAGATTTGCAATAAAACAATTTTCTGATAAAGCAGGTTTTGGTGTTTTTAAAACCTTAATGACATTTGCGATTAATGAAGTTTGCAAAAATGAAAATTCTATCGCTTTGGCAGAATGTGATGTAAAGTTGCTGAGAATTCTAAGACTTCTGGGAATAGAAGCTGAAGCTCTTGCAGATCCTATTTATTATTTGGGCTCAGAAACAATTCCTGTTTTATTGAGTTATAAAGGCTTGAAACGCTTTTTAGATAAAAACTATTATCTGATTCCTCAAAACTTCATGTTCCTACACAATAGTGTAGTTTTTCAGGAACTTTCCTAGAACTACACAAGAGTGTAGCAACAATAAAAAACGATCCTTATACTTTTGAAATATAAAATTGAACATATGACGACGAAGCTATCTATTACCACATTATTCTTCTTAGGGGTACATATGGTTTTAAATGCGCAAAGTATTTCTGGGAAAATTACAAACAATAAGGGACAGGCAATTCCTTATGCAGAAGTATCGGCTGAATATGACAAAGAAAAGTTTTATGCCATTACAAATGTGAATGGAAATTACTCTTTAAAAGTTTCTAAAAATAATGATTATAGATTAAGTGTTTTTAATAACGGAGCAAAAGTTTACACAAACACACTTAAGGTAGTAGGAGAAATCAAAAGAGATATAGTAGTAAATGACGAAATAAAAGAAAAGGAAATTCAAGGTATTGTTTTAACATCAAGAAAGAAACTGATTGAGCAGAAAGTTGACAGAATGGTCTTCAATGTAGAAAATTCTATTGCTTCACAAGGAATGAGCGGAGCAGATGCATTGAAAAATACACCACTTATAAGAATGGATGATCAACAAGGCATTTCGATCGTCGGGAAAAGTAATGTGAATGTTTTGATTAATGGTAAAATGCTTAATCTTTCAGGAAGTGAACTTACGAATTACCTTCAATCATTACGTTCTGATGATATTTCTAAAATTGAAGTCATCACTACACCACCCGCAAAATATGAAGCACAGGGAAATAGCGGATTGATTAATATAATTCTGAAAAAGAATACCAACTTCGGGTGGAGTGGAAGCCTTAATACATCGTATCAGAGGAATACAAAAGACGGTTTCAGAAACGGGATAAATTTGAATTACCGTAGCAATAAATTTAATTCATCATTAAAACTAAGACACTATGACAACGGATATTCACCGGTAGGAACCAGAGATCTCATAAGTGATGTTAATAAAATCTATACAGAAGAAAGAAGAGAAGACAGAAATTATGGTTTGGGTTTGAATTATAGTCTTGATTATGAGATCAACAAAAACTCGAACATCGGAGTAATCTATGACTATGGAAATGCAAATTATAAAATGGATTCTCGTAATAAAAGCAGATATTTTACAGGTGCTATATCTGATTCTACCTTAGATACCCACGCAAAACATCACTGGAAAACACCTACTCATACTCTTTCTGCTTATTATGATTTAAAACTAGATACTTTAGGAAAAAAAATAAGTATTGTAGCCAATTTATTAAATAACAGACCCAATAAAATCAATAATTTCATTACTTCAAATATTGAAAGTCTTGACGAGTCTATCG
>SEBM01000975.1 GCA_004296145.1 Flavobacterium sp. | reverse complement strand
ATATAAAATATTCTCTACCTTTGTTATTGAAAGGTTTTTTACCTTTTATCTTAATAAAAAATGTAAAGTATGCAAAACATTCCTAGTGTAGACTTACGTGATTTCCTTTCGGGTGACCCGGAACGTAAACAAAAATTTGTAAATGAAATCGGCAGTGCATTTGAAAACATTGGCTTCGTAGCCCTAAAAGGTCATTTTTTGGATGATCAGTTGGTAGACGAACTTTATAGCGAAATAAGAAAATTTTTCGCTTTGCCAGTAGAAACTAAGCATAGTTATGAAATTCCCGGAATTGGCGGACAAAGAGGTTATGTTTCTTTTGGAAAAGAACATGCCAAAGGACGTAAAGAGGGTGATTTAAAAGAATTTTGGCATTTTGGTCAGTATGTTGACAAAGATTCCAAATACGCAGCAGAATATCCTGATAACGTAGAAGTTAAAGAGTTGCCAAGATTTAATGCTGTTGGAAAAGAAGCCTATCAAATGCTTGAAAAAACAGGTGTTTATGTATTAAGAGCTTTGGCATTACATTTAGGTCTTGATGAGTTTTATTTTGACGAATATGCAAAAGAAGGAAACTCAATTTTGAGACCAATTCATTACCCGCCAATTACTTCTGAGCCGGAAAACGCAATTCGCGCCGCTGCTCACGGAGATATTAACCTTATCACACTTTTGATGGGTGCTCAGGGCAAAGGATTACAAGTTCAGAATCATGATGGCGAATGGATTGATGCTATTGCAGCAGATGATGAATTGGTAATTAACGTTGGAGATATGTTGTCAAGACATACTAATAACAAACTAAAATCGACTATCCATCAGGTAGTTAATCCTCCTAGAGAATTATGGGGAACTTCCCGTTATTCTATTCCGTTTTTTATGCATCCGGTAAGCGACATGCGCCTGGATTGTTTAGAAAACTGTATTGATGCCGAAAATCCAAAGAAATTTGAAGATATCACTGCGGGAGACTATTTGTACGAACGTTTGGTAGATCTTGGTTTAATCAAAAAGTAAACTTTTAAGTTTCAATATTAAAAAATTCCAAATCCCAAATTCGTATTGGGATTTGGAATTTAATTTTTTACATTTAATGTGTTGTAA
>SEBM01000974.1 GCA_004296145.1 Flavobacterium sp. | reverse complement strand
GTATTATTTAAATTTTTAATGAAGAATACCTAGTTATTGCCAGCTATGGTTTAAAGTACGAGCGTTACACTTGTGCCTGTAAAGATTTTATGTTTATAAATTTCTTTTCTTGTGTTTACGATCAGGACACTCGTCTCATTGTGAATATTTGATAGCGTTTATGGTAAAAGCGCCTCAATTTTAGCTTCTGATTTTTCTTTTAACGGACTGTCCGGATGAAAACTCCAGATGATCAGGAATTTTCCTTTTACAAGATATTCTTCCGGATGTTCATCAGTTGGTTCGCCGGCTTTTCCCCAAAGTAATCCCTGTAAAAATCTGTCGCCTTTAAAAATATGATCAAATTCAAAATACATAATAGAACCAGCGTCGGCTTTATTTTTAAAACTTTGAATAGCTTTACTTTTTACAGTTCCAACAATGTTGCTATAGGTTTCGATGTCGTTATAAAAAGTGCAGGCCTGAGGTGTAACACATATATTTCCGTCACTTAATACATAACCGCCTTTCGGAATTTCTTTTGGTTTTAGTTTTAAATCAGCGATGGTTTGGCTGAATGAACTTGTTGTGATTAATAGGAATAACGTAAATAGGGAAATTGTAGGTTTCATTGGATTTGGGTTTGATTTGGTAAGGCTAAAATAGGGTTTTTATTTAGATTTGTCTTTTACCTGATTTTATTATTGGATAAAGTTTATCAGTTGGTTCGCCGGCTTTTCCCAAAGTAATCCTTGTAAAACCTGCGGTCTTTAAAAATATGATTAAATTTAAAATAGTATAGTAAGCCAAATTCCAATAAAAAAAATCCAAATTTCAACTAGTCAATACATTGGAATTTAAAAATTGAAATTTATTTATTTTTTAGATTTTTTTTTCTTCCAGATATGCTACTAATTTTTTCAAAACATCGATCGTTTCCTTTCGTGCTTCGGCCAGATCTTTATAATTTATTTCGGTTTCCACAATTCCTTCTACATTGAGATCTTCTAATTTAACCATCGGTCCTATACCTTTTATCAGCCATTCGCAGCTGTATTGGGGATAATTTTCAGCAACTTTTAATACCCACTTAGACTGAATATCGCTATTTTGTGCCAATGCACGTGAT
>SEBM01000973.1 GCA_004296145.1 Flavobacterium sp. | reverse complement strand
TTCAGAGAAATATTTTTCTTCTAAATTTTGTATAACATAATTACCAACTTTCCAGTTTATTACATCAGATACTCTTTCCCAAATCGAATCTAAATCAAACTTATGTTCATTTATAAAAGCTGATTGAGGAATCCAATTTTCATCATATAATTCAAGTTCCATTTTATAATTGATTTCATTATCAAGGGATCTGAAGTAATTAATATTAACTTTTTTTGCATGTTTGTCAACATCTAAGAATGAAAATAATTCATTAAAAAATGAAGCGCAATAAGGCTTTATGTCTGTATTTTCAGAATGAATTGAATAAAATCTTGGCCTAATAGTTTCATCTTCTTGTTTGAAATCAAATAAATCTACTATTAAACATTGCTCATTTAATACGCAAACTGAATTTACTGTTTCAAAAAGATATAATATATCTTTTGTCATTATACCTGAACCATCATTCGAATGGTAAAAATTAGCAATATTATTAGCTATTGTAAATTCATTTTGTATATCTTTTTTAAAAGCAAAAATGCCTTTAAAGATAGGAGCTGCAGTATTTCTATGTCTGGATACTTCTGATAATAAATCCATTGCATCTTTTAACTGATTAGTATCGAGTGTAGATTTAACTTCGATAACTGCTCTAACTGCTTTTTCTGGCAAAACTACTAAATCTCCTTCTCGAAATAATGGAGAAAAATTTTGTGAATCATAAATAATAACATCACATTGTCTTTTGCAACCTTCAATAAATCCAGTTGCAACTTCATATTTTTTTGGAAGATATTTTTTTAAAATTTCACGAAGCAATTCTTCTCTATAATTTCCTTTGGTTACATTATGTTGTACCAACAATTCTATTCTATTACTTTTTGAAATTATTTCATCTGCAATAGCTTGTAAAAAGCGTTTCTTATTTTCATATTCTAAAACATGTTCAGAAAGCTTAATAAAATATCCTGATTTTTGTTTTTCAATGCTCAATAAACCTTTTGCAAGATTGAGTTTTACAAATGAAGTCGCTTCATCCTGATTTATAGTAAAAGATTTTTCTAGAAAATCTACTATTTCTTTTGGCGTTAACTTTTTTAAATTTGAATTAAATATTAACTTATTT
>SEBM01000291.1 GCA_004296145.1 Flavobacterium sp. | reverse complement strand
TTTGTATTTGATTTTTTACCAAATTTCTGTTTTCCCCACCAGATTATAAATCCTGTAATAGGTAAACTTGCCGAAATTAAACTGGCAAAAAATGCGATAAATTTTCCTGTAAGTCCCAATACACTTCCGACATGAATATCATAATTCATTCTTCGGATTTTGTCTGGTATATTGGCTTCAACATATTTTCCTGAAAAAGGAGATTTTATGGTAATTTCTTTGAGTGTTTGTTGATCAAAACTATAACGGTCCATATTATAGAACGTGTTTTTCTTTTTGTATACAAAAGCACCAATTGCATCAGAAGGTTTTTCCGGAATTGTTACCATAATTCCTGCTGCCTGCGGATTTTCTTTTGAAATATTTTTTAGCAATCTGTCAACCGTTGTTACCTTAAATACGGCAACATTTGTGGTATCTGATTTTGGTGACTCACGATTGTCTGTCAATTGCTGTCCGCCAGATGTTACCCAATATAATGATTTACTCCACCAGCCAAAACTCCAAACCAAACCGGTCATCGAAATGAACAAAAGAAAAATCATACTATAGAAACCTAACACATTATGTAAATCATAATTAAGACGTTTAAAAGTTGCCGATAATTTGATTTTAAAACTCTTATCACGAATTGATTTAATCCATTTGGTTGGCCACCATAAGACAATTCCAGAAATTAATAAGAAAACAAAAATAAGGACTGCAACCCCGACAATGGGTCTTCCAATATCATAAGGAAGCCATAATGCACGGTGCCCGTTAAGGATAAATCTAAAAAAATCGGGAGAATCGCTTCTCGAAACTGATTTAATGTTTAACACTTCACCTGTATAAGGGTTCATGTAAACGCTTGTAAAAATTCCGCCTCTTCTCTTTTTAGATTTTTCTTCTTTGCCTTTACCCTTTTCCCTGCTTTTTCCTTCTCGTTTTTCGTTGCTGTTTTTAGCAACTTCACTTTGTTTTTTATCTTTATTAAATTCTTTTTTTCCTTCCCTGTTTTTGTCTTTACCTTCTTTGCCTTTAGTAAAATAACCTACAATAGCAGCATCATCTTTTTCTCCAAAAGTAACGCTGGTTGCATGTTTTCCTTTCATTGCCTTATCAGCAATTGTGACCAGTTGAGACGGTAATAAAAAGGCTTTTTCCTGAGGTTTTACAAAACGCCAGTCTTCGGTAAAATCCTTAATTTCATTTTCAAAAACATATATACAACCGGTTAAACTAACAATAACCACAATTATTCCCGAAGCTAATCCGAGCCATAAATGCAGCCATGCCATAATGCGCTTAAAAAGCGATTTTTTACTTTTTTTCTTATTTGGTTTTGAAGAAGAAAACATATTAAAAGAATATAAATAGATAAATAAAAAAACCGCAGACCCCGAAAAGCCCACGGTTCAAAAAAAACAAATTTTAGTATTTTAATTTTTGGATTGCAGTGATTTGACCTCCTTCAACTTTCATTCCTTTTGTAGCGGCAGCAGAGGTACCATTAATGCTATAGATCCAGTTTCCATCAGGAGTATTTACACCAAGAACAGCTGAATTTCCGTCTTCTGTTGTAATATTATAACGAGTAGTAGCATTTGATAATACAGCTGGCATGCCAGTAACCCATTTAAAGGTTTGGTTGTATACGTCAGCAACAGCTAACTTAACATTTCCTTCATTAGTTCCAGCGGTTCCGTACATTAATAATAAGAACTTTCCGTTTGAGATATAACTTGTTGAAGAAATTTTGTGTCCTCCTGATTTTTCCTGAACATCAAAGAAGTAAGATTTGTCAAATTCTGTGGTACCTTTATTAATTCTAACAATAGCCGAAGGTTTTTTAGAAGTTACAGCACCATTACTTGTAGCAATAGCTCCGGAAAATCCATAAGCATCTCCTTTTTCATCCTGAAACAATCCATTAGTAAAGTAAGCTCCTAAGTAACTTGTACGGTCATCTTTGATTACTTTTTCTAATTTTAGATCTGGATAACTATATACAGCTACCCAAGTACTATCAGCATGTCTTGTTCCAAAAGTATCCGGAGCAATACCATTAATTTTCATATATGGCATAAATACTTTATCTCCCACCTGAGTTGCCCAGGTAAAATGTGCTCTTTCTGCTAAATCCGGATTTTTATTTCCAATTAAAAGTCTGGTATCTTGTGGCACTGTTCCTGTAAGTATAGACTGTTCTGCATCAACTTTATACATATAAGAAATTGAAGCACCGCTTCTAGGTACTTTTACCATTAAAATATCTTTGTTAACCGCTGCAAAAACCTGTACTGTCTCAGACTGGAAATTTGAAGTTTTAGTTAAATCTCCATTCGCAGTTAAGCCGTAAGTAGTAACAGCTCCCGGATTTCCCTGACCGTAAAGGAAGCTGAAAAATTTGTTTTGCGTTGATAAATAATAACGATAAGTACCGTCTTGTTCTAATCCGTTTCCTTGTGTTGTTATTGATCCTGTTGAAATATCACTAGTTGTTAATAGATAATCAGCTACACCTTGCGCCCCAGTAGTAACTGTAACGATATATTTTGTTTTTGATGTGCCTCCACTTACTTCTCCTTGTGGCGCATCGTCAGAACTTTCACAAGAGGAAAATGACAAAACCAATGCAGCTAATAGTAAAGGTAATTTGCTAATTGTTTTCATAGTATTAATTGTTTTATATATTAAAATTATTTATTCGATTTATTAAAGAAGTATCTAAATTTCACATAAAAGGCACGACTTGGCTTTTGAAGCGAAAAGTTATCAACAAGTTCGTTATCCATTAAATTTTGACACTCCAATGCCACGTTATATTTTCCGTTAGCCATAGTGTAAACCAAATTTAAATCATGTTTAAGTTGTACAGGAATATCATGTTTTCCATTCGATGTTCCACTACTTGGCCAATACAAATAATAAGAATGCACATAAAGAAGATTATAACCTACAGATAAATTATTTCCTTTTTTTAATACATCATTAAAGAAAAGCGTTGCGTCCAGATTCCCAAATAAATAAGGAATATTAGGCAATCTGTCTTTATAGATATAAGACGTGTAATTTTGTTCTGGCTGAAATTGTGTTCTGTTACGAATATTTTGATAAGTCATATTGAGACCAGAAGTAAATCTCTTTTTATAAGAATATCGAATCTCACCATCAATTCCTTGAGTTCTTACATTGTCCTGGTTTGAGGTTATATATTTGTTTTGGTTATTATTAAGTTCTGTACGAATAAAACCAGTAGTATTACGATATATTCCATTAATATCAAATGATAAGGCATTAACCTCGTTAAAACTAGTTTGATAGCTAAGTCCCAAATTAAAATTGTTACTGGATTCCGGATCTAATTCTGTATTACCTTGTATATTCTCATTTGGATCGCCAAAAATTTCAGTCGGATTAGGTAATCGATAGGACTTCTCGTAAGAAGCTTTTAATTGTAGATTTTGCTTTAAATAATAACTGCTTGCCATTCCATATCCTAAAACAGATCGGTTGTCAGTGAGTTTTCGATAAGCGACATCTCCCCAATTTCCTGAAGGATTATAACTAAACAAGTAAGTAGTTTTTAAATTATAATCTTTAAAAAACGCAGAAGTGCTCCATTTTTCATTGTAATCAAATTTATAACCCGCTGCTAAAATATTTTTTTGTGTTTTTTGAGGCTGTTGATAGGTTACAGATTCGGGATAAAGTTCATCACTTCCTTTACGATCAAAAGTATTGAAAGTGTTATTTAACATAAAAGAATGATGTTGTCCTATAGCATAAGTCGCATTGAAAGTGGCTACTCCGTTGTTATTTTTAAATTTATAAAGTGATCTGCTAGCTTCTCCTCCCGGACCATTGTTTGGTGTATATTGCCCAAACCAATTGTATCGTCTGTTTACAGTATCTACAGTTTGTTCATAACCAAAATTAAAATTTCCCGTTACATCCACATTCAGCCCTTTTGTAAACAAATCTTTTACCTGATATTTTAAAGTAGGCATCAAAGTATTCCCGCGTCTATACCTTTCACCAAAAACTGCTGCCATTCTGGCTCCGGTTTGAATATCAGCCTTATTTTGTCCGGCTGTAAAACCAACCATTAATTTATCGGCATATTTTTTACCCGTAATTCCAATATTAAAAATTACAGTTTCATTATGGTAAGTATCATGAAATCTACGTACTCGTGTTTTTGGATAATATAAACCAGTTTCTAAATTTTGAGCTTCAGCATTTACCCAGTAATTATTATCTGAATAATTTTGAAATGCATTAATCTCTGTGGTAAAACCACTTTTTGAAGTATAGCCCGCGTTTATGGCAGTTTTATGCGTGTTGAATGATCCAAAAGAATAAGAAGCATCCAAATAGGTGCGAGGTTTGCTATTCGTTACGATATTAACAGCTCCCCCTAAAGCATCTCCACCCAGCCAAATGGGCACAACACCTTTATAAACCTCTACACGCTCTGCCAAGTTAATTGGAATATTATTGATTTGAAAAGACGATCCAAAATTATCCATCGGTACACCGTCAATAAAAATTTTAATTTGGTTTCCGGAAAACCCATTAATCGATAATTCTGATCTCGATCCTACACCTCCGGCTTCACGAAAACGTACACCTGAAACCCTGTCAAGTGCGTGTGCTAAATCTAAAGTTGAATTATGTAACTTTTTTGCATCAATTGCAGTTACGTTGTATGATTGTTTGTTTACTTTATCTGTTGCAGAACGTCCTAAAACATTAACGCTTTCGAGTTCATTCAATTCAGGTTTTAATTGAATTGAAAAATTGGCATCAGAACCTGAAACTTCGATTTGTTTTTTTAGATCTGAAAAACCAACTGCAGAAATTTTCAAAGTATACTTTCCAGGCAACAAATTTTTAAAATTAAACTTACCATTTTCATCTGCCATCATGATAAAGTCAGTTTTTTCTATTGCAATTGTAGCAAATGGAATATTCTGTCCTGAACTTTCATTTACCTGTCCGGTAATTGATACCCCTTGATTTTGCTGGGAAAATGACAATAACGAAATGAAGAAAAATGAAATAAAATTAATCTAATGCAACGTCTTACCAGCTAGTTTCAAGTGATATTCATCTTTTTTTACATAAACAGTAGCTACTGCATCTCAGAGTTGTGTACTTAGTTAGAGTGAGAAAAACGCGCGATGATTATGGCAACGAAAACAACACATTTGTTTTCACATCGTGTGTTTTATGACATAAGACAAATAAATACACGGAGAATGGTCGTCGATTGAAGAAGAGAAAAAACTAAGGGGGATGAAATGCAAAGCGGTCAAAGTACGAAGAAGAGATGTGATGAGTCGTTAAACCCGTTTGGCTAGCGAAAAAACGGTCGACAGTGCATGCTGCGAGCAGATAGAAATTAGCATGATTGCA
>SEBM01000972.1 GCA_004296145.1 Flavobacterium sp. | reverse complement strand
GTTGTACACGATTCATTAACTTCTGAACAAATTGAAAAAATAAAGAAAATTCATCAGGTTTTTTCTGAAGTTGATAATAGCAGTTTAGACAAGACAATTACAGATTTTAAAAGAGATTTAAATCCTGATAATGAAATAGAAATTTGGATGCAAATGGCTAATGCTTATAAAGATTATCTGAGCAAAAACCCAAGAAATTTAGAGGAGAAAAAAGAAGTTTTTAAACTTATACTTTCAAGATCAATGATGGATACGCAAGATGCAATTGAAAATTCAGAATTAAAATATTTATCTGAGGAAGATGCTCAGGAAGTTCTGAGTTTTTATCCAAATCAGCCGGTACCTCTTGCCGTAGAATAGGCTTTTTTGAATTCAGAAATAAAAATTGACATCACTATTATAAAAAACAAATTAATTTAAAAATGAAATTATTCAAATCAGGTTCTTTTTTTGTGTTCCTATTTATTAGTTTTTTAGGTTTTAGCCAGACAAAAACAAATCCTGATCAGGCTTACATCTTTTTCCTTCACAATAAATATATCGAAGAAAATGATCTGAATGTTGCGCATCCGGAGTACGGAAAGGCAGAATACAACGAAATTATTAATTCTTTTAAAGCTTCTAACTTTATTGTTTTCAGCGAAAAGAGAAAGAAAAACACCAATGGAGCGGATTATGCGGAAAAGATTGTAAAACAAATTAAAGGTCTTCTTAAAAAAGGCATTAAGCCAAATAAAATTACTGTAATCGGAACTTCTAAAGGTGGTTACATTGCACAATATATTTCGACTTATCTCGCAAATCCAGATGTGAATTTTGTTTTTATAGGAAGTTTTAGAGATATAGATATTTCAGAAATACCGAATATCAATTTCTGTGGTAATATTTTAACCATCTATGAGAAATCTGATATTTATGGCGTTTCGGCAATAAAACGAAAAGAAACTTCTAAATTAAAAGTGAATCATTTTAAAGAAATTGAGTTGAATACAAATCTCAAACATGGCTTTTTGTACAAAGCTTTAGACGAATGGATTGTTCCCTGCAAAAAATGGGCAAATGGGAATTATGAACTTAATTAATTCATGACAAAAAAAGAATCTTACGA
>SEBM01000971.1 GCA_004296145.1 Flavobacterium sp. | reverse complement strand
CTGTAGAAAAGCAAACAGCTTCTTAAGTAGTTTTCTATCAGGCATTTGGTATCGTTTTAAATATGAGCAAAGGTTAGATTATAATCAGACTTATATTTATTGTGCCAACCATACATCCAATTTAGATATCATGGTTTTTTGCATCATGTGCCATGGTAAATTTCACTTTATGGGTAAAGATGAGTTGCTAAACAATGCTGTTCTGGGTATTTTCTTCAAGACGATTGATATATCGGTAAATCGTGATAGTAAAATTTCAGCTTTTAAAGCATTCAAAAAAGCAGGTGAAAATCTTGAAAAAGGAATGAGTTTAATTATTTTCCCTGAAGGAAAGATTGATGATCATTATCCGCCTAAACTTGGAGAATTTAAAAACGGGCCATTCCGGTTGGCAATAGATAAAAATGTACCATTAGTACCCGTAAGTATTACAAACGTTTGGAAAATAAACTGGGATGATGGTTCAAAATATGGAAGTAAGCCCGGAATTTGCGATATTTACGTCCACAAACCCATCAGTACTGCTGATTTAGCCGATGTTGACTCAGACTTATTGAAAGATAGGGTTTTTCAGCTTATTGATAGTAAATTAGTATAATATGAATTTAGACGAGAAAACCATTTATAAAATCGCCGATTTGGCCAGAATTCATATTGATGAAAAAGAAGTGGGTACATTAATCCCCGAGATGAATAAAATCCTTTCATTTATGGAAAAATTAAATGAATTGGATACATCAGATGTTAAGCCGTTGGTTTATATGAATGAAGCTACAAATGTTTGGCGAGAAGATGTGGTAAAAAAAGAAATATCAACTGCTGACGGTTTGAAAAATGCTGCAAAACACAGCGACCAATTTTTTATGGTACCTAAAATTATTGAAAAGTAATTTTCTTCGTGCTTGTAACATCTTACCCTTTACGCTTGTCTAAAAAAGAAAAAACATGGAGAAACCACTTATTACCATCAAAGAAATTGGCCGTAAATACGTAATCGGATCGGAAGTTATCCATGCTTTAAAATCAGTTTCTTTAGATATCAACAAAGGGGAATTTGTAGCTTTAATGGGGCCATCGGGGTCAGGTAAATCTACTTTAATGAATATTTTAGGC
>SEBM01000290.1 GCA_004296145.1 Flavobacterium sp. | reverse complement strand
TTCTTGCAAAAAATAAACTATTTCTTTAACCTGCTTTTATCAATTGCAGGAGTTATATATTTGGTACAAATATCTCTTTCAGATAGACTCTTTTTACTCATATTTTTTACATTATGTAAGAAATAATTGTGCTAAGATATTGATAAAATAAGATTTTACTAGTAAGTAAAACTGTAATATAAGTAAATTGAGATTTTTTTTATTTAAAAGTTTGGTTCTAATAAATTGAATAAGTTTTTTTAGTTAAAAAATGATTTTTTACTTATAGCTTTCCCTAAATTCAACCGGAGAAACATTCGTCTTCGCTTTAAACAACTTACTAAAAGACTGCGAATGTTCAAAACCCAGATCAAAGGCAATTTCGCTTACGGTTAGAGAAGTCGTCGAAAGTTTTTCTTTAGCTTTTTCGATTAGTTTTTCGTGTATGTGATGTTGGGTACTTTTTCCAGTCAGGACTTTTAGCAGACTACTCAGATAAGTTGCCGAAACGTTTAATTCATTGGCAATATATTGCACATTGGGTAAACCTTTGTTTTGCAAATCGTTGCTGTTAAAATAGTTCGTCAGGAGTTCTTCTAAACGGTCGAGAATCTGGTGACTGCTGATTTTCCGGGTGATAAACTGACGCTGATAAAATCTTTCGCAGTAATTAAACAATAATTCTATTTGGGCAATGATAATATTCTGACTGAATTTGTCAATGTTAGAATGATATTCCTGCTGAATAATCTGCATGATTCCTTCAATTATCGTTTCTTCTTTTTCAGACATGAAAAGCGCTTCATTAATGGAATAACCAAAGAAATCGTATTGTTTTATTTTTTTAGCCAAAGGTGTATTCCAAAGAAAATCAGGATGAATACATAACAGAAATCCTGTTGGTTTTACTTTTTCGGTTCTATCGATTACAATATTCACAACCTGTCCCGGCGAAACAAACGACATCAGTCCTTCATCAAAATCATATTGCTGTTGTCCGTATTTGAACTTTCCGTTGATGTTGCGTTTCAATCCAATTGAATAAAAATTCTGAATCCAGCAAATTTCGTTGCTGTCCGTCTGATAATCAACTTTGCCGTAATCGACAAGACTCACCATCGGATGTTCCGGTTTTGGAAGTCCGCTCATTTTGTGAAATTCATTAATCGAATCAAATCTGTGAATGTTGTTTTTCATTTTAATACTAACGTTTTCAAATGATTAATTGAAAGTATAAAATTAGGGTTATATTATTACAACCCTAATTTTAGTTTTATTTTCTTGAGATAAAGTTTGCTGTTATTTTTCAAAATCAGTAGAAAAGCTCAATTCTTTATTGGTATTCAATTCGTTTTGAAGCAATTCGATTTTGTTTTGCGCCATTCCAAAAGAATCAGAACCCAAAAATAAATGAAGCGGCGGATTTTGAGTTTCGGCCAGTTTAATAAAAGCTGTTGCCGCTTTTTCAGGACTTCCCGGCTGATTGCCAATAACCTGAGTGTCATGAATTATTTCTAATTCTCTGGCTTCTTTATATTCTGCAATTGGATTTTCGGCCAGTTTAAGAGAACCTTTCAATAAGAAATTAGTCTTAAAATAACCTGGATACACAATTGTAGCAGAGATTCCCATCGATTTTACTTCGGCAGAAAGGGCTTCGGTTAAACCTGCAACGGCAAATTTGGTAGCATTATAAATTCCCCAACCCGGAAACGTGCCAAGAAAACCTGCAATAGAAGAAATATTAATAATGTGTCCGGTTTTTTTATTGCGCAAATGAGGCATCACACTTCTGATCACATTTAAAGTTCCGAATACATTGGCATCAAAATTCTGACGCGCTTCTGTATCGCTCAATTCTTCTAAAGTTCCCAATTGTCCGTAGCCGGCATTGTTAACGACAACATCAATAGAACCAAATTTTTGCAATGTAGCAGAAATGGCATTTTCAACACTTTCTTGGTTGACAATATCAGTTTCTAATGCTAAGAAATTTTCGTTTTTTCCGATTTCGTTATTAAGATCATTTGCATTTCTTGAAGTAGCAGCTACCTGATAACCTTCCTGCAATAATTCTTTTACAAGGGTTAAACCCAATCCTTTTGATGCTCCGGTTACAAACCATACTTTTTTAGTGTCCATTTTTTTAATTTTTAAATGATTAAATAATTACACTGCAAAGATGTGGCGGATTCAGAAGTTGGATGTAGCCATTTCTGTGGTTGTTGTAGCCAGTTTTGAAAACGGCTGTGTTTTTGGCTCTTCGGCTAGTTTGATGTCTTAATTATTTTGAGTTTTACACAATCTTGTCATTTCGACGGAGGAGAAATCACACTCGAAACTCCTGAATTGTAGATCAACTAGTGCGATTTCTCCTTACGTCGAAATGACAAAACGAACATAAAAAAACCAGAAACAACAACGTTTCTGGTTTTCAGGAGATATAAAAAAGAGAATTAGTTTTGTAAATAACGTTCAGCAGGTTTTCCGGTTTGTGAACCTGTGAATAATTTGATGCGGGCATCTTCGTAAGCGTCAATCAATTCCTGATTGTGAACGGATGGGAAAGTTGCCAATTCGCCAGCTTCTAATCCTGCAAGTGCTGCGTCAACACAATCTTCGGTGGTCATAATGGCTGCCTGATCTAAAGCTGATAACGGAACTCCGCCCACTTCCCAGATTTCAGTAGCTGTAATTGATGGGTTTACTAATTGTACTTTGATGTTTGTTCCTTTTACTTCTTCCTGTAAACCTCTTGTATATTGCACTACAAAACCTTTTGTCCCGCTGTAAACGCTGCTTATTGGTAAAGTAAAGGCTCCAAGAACAGATCCTATATTTATTAAAGTTCCTGCGTTGCGTTTTATAAATCCAGGTAAAACCGCATTTGATAATACAAGCAAAGGCGTAATATTTACATCAATCATTTCTTTTTGTTTCGCAATCGGAGTCTGTGTTACAGGCGCAAGAGTAGAAGTTCCGGCATTGTTAATTAAAAATGTAATGTTCGGATCATTTTGAATATCAGTGGCCACTTTTTCTAAGTCTGAAGCCGCACTTAAGTCTGCTACAAAATTGGTTACGGTTACGCCATATTTTGAACGAAGTTCTTTGGCCAGTTCGTTTAATTTGTCTTCGCGTCGCGCTACAAGTTTCAAATCGTATCCGCGTTCTGCCAGTCTTTGTGCAAATACTTTTCCTAATCCTGATGATGCTCCGGTTACCACTGCTGTTCCTAATTCATTGTTTGTTTTCATGATGTTCTATTTTTTAAATTATTGTTTTTGATTGGTTTAAATTTAATTTCAATATGTAAACTAATCTGTTTACACTTGCAAATGTATACAGAACTGTTTACATTTGCAAAACAAAATGAATAAAAAAATGGAAAAAGTTTCTCAAACCTCAGCGAAGTCCCTAAAACGGGAAGAAATGGTAAAATTTGCTTTTGATACTTTTTATAAAAACGGCTTTCATGCAACTGGTGTAGATACGGTTATGGAAGGAACCGGAATATCGAAACGTACTTTATACAAACATTTTGGTTCTAAAGAAGGATTGATTCTGGCAACGATTGATCATTACAGAACTTTTATGCCCGAATTGCTTTTGAGTTATATAAATGAAAATCCAAAAGCAAATCCTGTAGAAAAAGTGCTGAGAATCTTTGATTTCTTAAGTGACAGGGTAGAAGCAGGACATGAAAATGGCTGTTTTGTAATGAATGCCAAAACGGAATTCGTCAATAAAGCGAAAGAGATTGAAACAAGTTGTGATAATTATACGGCTGGTCTTCAAAACATATTAGAAAGCACTTTAAAAGAAACGGAATTGCCAAATAAAAAAGAATTGGTAATTCAGATTATGATACTTTTTGAAGGGGCGATTATCAGAAGTAAAGTTACGAGGGATTCTGTTACGGTTAAGTTGGCGAAGGATGCGGCGAGGGTTCTTTGTGAGAGATAAGTGTGATTTTAGATTTTAGATTTTAGAATGTAGATTTTAGATTATTTATTATCTCGCTTAGTTTGTCATTCTGAGGAACGAAGAATCTTCGTAAGTAACTTCATAAAGTGAATCGCTAATCTTTGTCGAATTTCTCGTGAAGATTCTTCGTTTCTCAGAATGACAAAATTGTGATTAACTCTTTATTATCGTTTAGTGTGTCATTTCGAGGAACGAGAAATCTTCGTAAGTAACTCCATAAAGTGAATCGCTAATCTTTGTCGAGTTTCTCGTGAAGATTCTTCGTTCCTCAGAATGACAAAATTGTGAGTAACTCTTTATTATCTTTTAGTTTGTCATTTCTAGGAACGAGAAATCTTCGTAAGTAACTCCATAAAGTGAATCGCCAATCTTTGTCGAGTTTCTCGTGAGGATTCTTCGTTCCTCAGAATGACAAATATTGTGAGTAACTCTTTAATTATCGTTTAGTGTGTCTTTTCGAGGAACGAGAAATCGCACTCGAAATTCCAGTATTGTGGAGCTTCTAGTGCGATTTCTCGTTCCTCGAAATGACAAGTATTGAGGGTATATTTTAATAGACTAATTATTTTTTAGCCACTTCTTTAGATGCTGTAATAATTACATCAGCAACTGCTTTTGGCTGAGAAATAAATACTACGTGGCTTCCTTTTATTTCAGTGATTTTTGTGTTTGAACGTTTGTACATCGCACGTTCTATACTTGGATTGATACTTTTATCTTCTGTAGCAACGATTCCGTATGCTGGTTTATCTCTCCAGGCTGCTTTTGTAATTGGTGTTCCAAAGCCCTGAGCGTGGAAAGCACCTTGTGAAGCAAACATAAAATCAGATTGTTCTTTTGGAAGATCTCCTGCAAATCCTGCGTGAAATTTAGCTTTGTCATAATAAGCAATTCCTTTGTCGTCCGGATTTAAAACACCATTTTCAGGAGCCGGAGGAGCAGTTTGTAACCATTGGATAGAGTTTTCTCCTTTATCTGGCTGTAAAGCTGCGATATAAACCAAAGCTACAACTTTTGGGTGATTTCCGGCTTCTGTAATTACAGTTCCACCCCATGAATGTCCAACTAAAATTGTTGGTCCGTCTTGTTTGTCAAGTGCTAAATTGGTTGCGTTTACATCATCTTCAAGAGATGATAGCGGGTTTTGTACTACTGTTACGTTATATCCTTTTTTAGATAAAATATCATATAATCCTCTGTAGCCAGAACCATCCGCGAAAGCGCCATGAACTAAAACTACATTTTTTACTGCCGGAGCAGTTTGTGCTGTTGCTACTGAAGCAGAAAAGAAAAAAGAGAAAAATAATACGGCGAACATGAAATAGTTTTTCAATTGTTCTTTTATAATGTTTGTTTTCATAATGTTTTTAAATTTGATAATTGAGATAATTTGAATATTAGATAAATTATATTGTAATTGATTTTTGATATTGCAATTGCTTATTGTAAAACAATTGATA
>SEBM01000970.1 GCA_004296145.1 Flavobacterium sp. | reverse complement strand
ACATAACTCATTGATATCAATACAATTAACAATAATTTATTTTTATCGGCATAATTTTAGAGTATATTTAAAACAATACAATTTAAAAACCTGTATATAATAAATTAATAATCTATCCTAATGTTGTATAAGTGTATAATTGTCGATGACAATGAAATTGAAAGAGATGCATTAGAAATGCATTTGAAAAAAATTTCATCATTACAAATCATTAAGGTATGTACAAGTGGTGTAGAAGCTGCTGAGGTGCTATCTAATACTGAAATCGATATTGTTTTTTCCGATATAGATATGCCCGAACTATCTGGCATGGCATTATTGAAGATTACCAAAAACAAACCATTGTTCATTTTTATTACATCTCATAGCGAGTATGCGGTTGAAAGCTATGACTTAGACGCCATAGACTTTATTGTGAAACCTGCAACCTTTGAGCGCATTTTAAAAGCAGCTAACAAAGCAATTGAGTATCTGGAGCTTAAAAAACAGATAAGTGTTGAGGGAAATGAGCAAGCCGAGATTAGAAAAGAAAATGAAGATTTTTTCTATTTCAGAGAAACCAAAGGAATAACAAAATTGAAATACAGCGATGTGATTTACATTGAGAGTATGGGGGATTTTTCAAAACTATTTACCAGCAATGACAAACATGTTATATTGGTAAGTTTAAAAAATCTCGAAAAACAATTACCTGAAGATATCTTTACCCGCGTACACAAACAGTACATTATTAATATCAACCACATTGCAACACTAACAAACCATGAGGTTCATTTGGACTTTAATTTTATTGTTCCAATAAGTGCTTCTAACAGGCAAGAATTGATGGAAAAGTCTATCGAAAAGAAAATCCTATCAAGATTTATTAAATAGTTATTATTTAATCTTGCGCTGTAATTTATTGTTATTGATTCCTTGATCTAAAAGATAAATCATAAAACTGTAAATCAATTTACCGAAAGAAACCATTTTTTTGAATTGAGTCATAGTATTTTTGCGTGAGAGATGACTGATTACGTAATGTTACGGTCCTAAAATTATCAACTATATATTAAAATTTATTCCAAAAGTTGATTGTACTATGCCAATTAGTAGATTTTTAACACTCTAAAGT